>NZ_JASCPM010000030.1:0-60879 GCF_029960215.1 Pseudomonas sp. PS01301
GAGCCCGCTCCCACAATGAATAGTGTCACATCCTCATGTGGGAGCGGGCTCTGCCCGCGAAGAGGCCGGACCTGCCACCATCACCCCTTGGCCGTCACCACCATCTTCTTGGCATGCGCCAGCGATTCCTTGGTCAAATCGATCCCGCCCAGCATCCGCGCCACTTCTTCCACGCGCTCGCCCTTGCCCAGGTTCGACACCGCCGTGCGCGTCTCGTCGCTGCCACGCACCTTGTGCACGAACAGGTGATGATGCCCTTGAGCCGCCACCTGTGGCAGGTGGGTCACGGTCAACACCTGGCCACGTTCGCCCAGGCGACGCAGCAACTGGCCGACGATTTCTGCGGTAGGCCCGCCGATGCCCACGTCCACTTCGTCGAACACCAGCGTCGGGACCCGCGAGGTCTGCGCCGTGATCACCTGGATCGCCAGACTGATCCGCGACAGCTCACCACCCGAAGCCACCTTGGCCAGGGGCTTCATGGGCTGGCCCGGGTTGGCGCTGACCAGTAGCTCGACCTGCTCCAGACCATTGGGATGCAAGTCCTCATGGGCGTTGGCGCGCAACTCGATAGTGAAGCGCCCGCCAGGCATGCCCAAACGCTGGATTTCCACTTCCACCGCCGAGGCCAGTTGCGCCGCTGCGTGGGTGCGCAAGCCGGTCAGCTCACGCGCTTTTTCCTGGTAGTGACGGGCATAGGCTGCCAGTTCCTCACCCAGTTGCTCGATCGATTCATCGCTGGCGTTCAAGCCTTCCAGCTCTTCGAGCAAGCGGTGTTGTAACGCCACCACTTCGGTCGGGTGTACGCGGTGTTTGCGCGCCAGGGTATAGATAGTGTCGAGGCGTTCCTCGATGTGCTGCAAACGCGCCGGGTCTGCTTCGAAGTGATCGAGAAAGCGATTGAGTTCGCCAACCGCTTCTTCCACCTGGATCTGCGCCGTGGCCAGCATCGAGGCGGCTTCGCCCAGTGCGTTCGGTGCATTGCTGACGCCGCCCAGGCGATTCAGGCTGGCGGTCAGCGCGCTGAGCACGTTGCCCGAATCGTTTTCACTGCAGTGGTCGATCACCTGGCGGCAGATACCGAACAGCGCTTCGGCGTTGGTCAGGTTCTTGTGTTCCTGCTCCAGTTGCTCCAGCTCGTTTTCACCCAGGCCGAGATTCTCCAGCTCTTCCAGCTGATAGCTGAGCAGTTGGTGGCGTGCGCGCTGCTCGTCGCCGGAATCCGACAGGCGTTCGAGTTCCTGGCGAGTCTGCCGCCATTTCTGAGCGGCCAGTTGCACTTGGCGAGCCAGGTCGCTGGCACCGGCATATTCGTCGAGCAGGCGGCGATGGGTATCGGTCTTGAGCAGCGACTGGTGCTCGTGCTGGCTGTGGATGTCGATCAGCAGCTCGCCCAGAGACTTGAGGTCGCCCAGCGGGCAGGGGGTGCCGTTGATGTAGCCGCGCGAACCGCCCTTGGCGGTGATCACCCGGCGCAGAATGCAGGGGCCGTCGGTTTCCAGGTCGCGCTCGGCCAGCCAGGCGCTGGCCTCGGGGATGTCGACCAGGTCGAACGTGGCCAGGATGTCGGCCTTGTCGGCGCCCGGACGAACCACGCCGCTGTCGGCGCGATCGCCCAGGGCCAAGCCCAGCGCGTCGAGCATGATCGATTTGCCGGCGCCAGTTTCGCCCGTGATCACGCTCATCCCACGCTCGAGTTCGAGGTCGAGATGTTCGACGATGGCATAGTTGTGTACGGACAGGTGCACCAGCATAAGACCGCCCCCAGGCATGAATGTCTGGTTATTTATACAGTGTTTTATACAGGGCTGACAATATTCGTCCTTAGCTCGTTTTCGCCTGATCCCGGGATTTTTTATTGCTGACCCGCAAAGCTCGTGTGTCGCCGCTTGTCGTCAGCCCTTGAAGCGCGGATTTGCGACCCCATATACCGGTCAGAAGCGCGAGTCGACCTCGCGGACGTAATCGAGAGGAGAGAACCAATGGCTGACGAACAGAACCTGGACGATCAGAATCTAGACGCTAATCAGGCTGCCGACGCCGGTGCCGAAGACCTCACTGCGCGCGTGCAATTGCTCGAAGAGCAGCTCGCCGCCGCCCAGGACCAGTCCCTGCGCGTAGCCGCCGACCTGCAGAATGTTCGCCGCCGCGCCGACCAGGACGTGGAAAAGGCGCACAAGTTTGCCCTCGAGAAGTTCGCCGGCGACCTGCTGCCTGTGCTCGACAGTCTGGAGCGCGGCATCGAGCTGTCCAGCCCCGATGACGAAAGCATCCGTCCGATGCGCGAAGGCATGGAGCTGACCCTGAAAATGTTCCAGGACACGCTCAAGCGTTACAACCTCGAAGCCATCGATCCGCACGGTCAGCCGTTCAACGCCGAGCATCATCAGGCCATGGCCATGCAGGAAAGCGCGGACGTCGAGCCCAACAGTGTGTTGAAAGTTTTCCAGAAGGGCTATCAGCTCAATGGACGCCTGCTGCGCCCGGCCATGGTCGTGGTCAGCAAGGCCGCCGCACCGGTTTCGCCTTCGATCGACGAGCAGGCTTGAAATCGGCCAAGTGGCCCCCATCTTAGTGTCAAGCGTTTAAGTGCTACCGCAGACAGCCACCACTGTCGCGGCAACCAAATCCAAAATTTTCGGGCCTTAGTGCCAGGAGAAGAAACATGGGCAAGATTATCGGTATCGACCTGGGGACCACCAACTCCTGCGTCTCCATTCTGGAAAACGGCAAGGCCAAGGTCATCGAGAACGCCGAAGGCGCTCGCACCACACCTTCGATCATCGCGTACGCCAACGACGGCGAAATTCTCGTCGGTCAGTCGGCCAAGCGTCAGGCGGTCACCAACCCGCACAACACCCTGTACGCGGTGAAGCGTCTGATCGGTCGTCGTTTCTCCGAAGACGTCGTGCAGAAAGACATCCAGATGGTGCCTTACAAGATTGTCGAAGCCGACAACAAGGACGCCTGGGTTGAAGTCAACGGCAACAAAATGGCTCCGCCACAGATCTCGGCTGAAATCTTGAAAAAGATGAAGAAGACCGCCGAAGACTACCTGGGCGAAGCGGTGACCGAAGCGGTCATCACCGTACCGGCCTACTTCAACGACAGCCAGCGTCAGGCCACCAAAGACGCCGGTCGTATTGCCGGTCTGGACGTCAAGCGCATCATCAACGAGCCGACTGCCGCTGCGCTGGCATACGGCATGGACAAGGCCAAGGGCGACCACACCGTCATCGTGTATGACCTGGGTGGCGGTACCTTCGACGTGTCCGTGATCGAAATCGCCGAAGTCGATGGCGAGCACCAGTTCGAAGTGTTGGCCACCAACGGCGACACCTTCCTGGGTGGTGAAGACTTCGACATCCGCCTGATCGACTACCTCGTCGACGAGTTCAAGAAAGAAAGCGGCATGAACCTCAAGGGTGATCCGCTGGCCATGCAGCGCCTGAAGGAAGCTGCGGAAAAAGCCAAGATCGAACTGTCCTCGAGCCAGTCGACCGACGTCAACCTGCCATACATCACTGCAGACGCGACCGGTCCCAAGCACTTGAACGTGAAGATCTCCCGCGCCAAGCTGGAATCGCTGGTCGAAGACCTGGTTCAACGCACCATCGAGCCTTGCCGCACCGCCATGAAAGACGCCGGTATCGACGTTGGCGCGATCAACGACGTGATCCTGGTCGGTGGTCAGACCCGTATGCCACTGGTACAGAAGCTGGTGACCGATTTCTTCGGTAAGGAAGCTCGCAAGGACGTCAACCCTGACGAAGCCGTTGCCATGGGTGCTGCCATCCAGGGTGCCGTTCTGGCCGGTGACGTGAAAGACGTGCTGCTGCTCGACGTCAGCCCGCTGACCCTGGGTATCGAAACCATGGGTGGCGTGATGACCGCGCTGATCGAGAAGAACACCACGATTCCTACCAAGAAATCGCAGGTATTCTCGACTGCCGACGACAACCAGGGCGCCGTGACCATCCATGTCCTGCAGGGTGAGCGCAAGCAAGCCGCGCAGAACAAGTCGCTGGGCAAGTTCGACCTGGCCGAGATTCCACCGGCTCCACGTGGCGTGCCGCAGATCGAAGTGACCTTCGACATCGATGCCAACGGCATCCTGCACGTCGGCGCGAAGGACAAGGCCACCGGCAAGACTCAGTCGATCGTGATCAAGGCCAACTCCGGTCTGTCCGAAGACGAAATTCAGCAGATGGTTCGTGACGCTGAAGTCAACGCCGAGGAAGACCGCAAGTTCGAAGAGCTGGCCGCTGCCCGCAACCAGGGTGATGCACTGGTGCACTCGACTCGCAAGATGGTCGCTGACGCAGGTGACAAGGTCACCGCCGACGAGAAGACTGCCATCGAAGCGGCCGTCGTGGCGCTGGAAACTGCGGTCAAGGGCGACGACAAGGCAGCGATCGATGCCAAGGTCGAAGAACTGTCCAAGGTCTCCGCTCCAGTGGCACAGAAGATGTACGCCGAACAGGCCGAGAAGCCTGAAGGCGCCGCTGCTCAACCAGCAGAAGAAGCCGGCAAGCACGACGACGTCGTCGATGCCGAATTCGAAGAAGTCAAAGACAACAAGTAATTCTTGTTGGTCGGCCGGTTGACTGTGCTCGCACGGTGACTGGTAGGATGTCGCCGCGCGGGGGCTTGCTCCCGCGTTGGCGTGTCTGGAATACACGAATTTTAACAACATGCGACAGCGATCGGATGTTGGCGGCGCGGTCAGCGGCGCCCCTGCGTGCTGGCTCCCAAAAGAGTAAAAAGACTTATGGCAAAGCGTGACTATTACGAGGTTCTGGGGGTGGAGCGAGGCTCCAGCGAAGCGGATCTGAAGAAGGCCTATCGCCGCCTCGCGATGAAGCATCACCCGGATCGCAACCCCGACAGCAAGGAATCCGAAGAAGCCTTCAAGGAGGCCAACGAGGCCTACGAAGTACTGTCCGACGCCAGCAAGCGCGCGGCATACGACCAGTACGGTCATGCCGGCGTCGACCCGAGCATGGGTGGCGGTGGTCAGGGCTTCGGCGGGCAAAATTTCTCCGACATCTTCGGCGATGTGTTCAGCGATTTCTTCGGTGGCGGCCGTGGCGGCAATGGCCGCGGTGGCGCCCAGCGTGGCAGCGACCTGCGCTACACGCTCGAGCTGAACCTGGAAGAAGCCGTACGCGGCACCACGGTCAGTATCCGTGTGCCGACGCTGGTCAACTGCAAGCCCTGCGACGGCAGTGGCGCGAAGAAGGGCTCGGCGCCGATCACCTGCCCAACCTGTGGCGGTATCGGCCAGGTGCGCATGCAGCAGGGCTTCTTCTCTGTGCAGCAGACCTGCCCGCGCTGCCATGGCCAGGGCAAGATCATCTCCGACCCGTGCGATTCGTGCCACGGCGAAGGCCGTGTCGAAGAGTACAAGACCCTCTCGGTCAAGGTGCCTTCGGGCGTCGACACCGGCGACCGCATTCGCCTCTCCGGCGAAGGCGAGGCGGGCATGCAGGGCGGTCCGACCGGCGATCTGTACGTGGTCATCAACGTGCGCGAGCACGCGATCTTCCAGCGCGACGGCAAGCACCTGTACTGCGAAGTGCCGATCAGCTTCACCGATGCGGCCCTGGGCGGCGAGCTGGAAGTGCCGACCCTCGACGGTCGGGTCAAGCTGAAGATTCCGGAAGGCACCCAGACCGGCAAGCAGTTCCGTCTGCGTGGCAAGGGCGTTGCGCCCGTGCGTGGCGGTGGTGCTGGCGACCTGATGTGCCGAGTGGCGGTGGAAACCCCCGTCAACCTCAACCGCCGTCAGCGTGAGTTGTTGGAAGAATTCCGCACTTCGCTGGAAGGCGACGAATCCCATTCGCCCAAGGCCAATGGTTGGTTCGAGGGTGTGAAGCGTTTCTTCGGCGACCTGTAAGGCATAAGGATTCGAGCATGCGACGTATAGCTGTGATGGGCGCCGCCGGGCGCATGGGCAAGACGCTGATCGAAGCGGTCCAGCTGGCGCCCGGCGCCGGTCTGACTGCTGCGATTGATCGGCCGGACAGCACGCTGGTCGGCGCCGATGCCGGTGAGCTGGCGGCGCTGGGTCGTATCGGCGTGCCGTTGTCGGGTGACGTGGCGAAGGTGGCGGAAGAATTCGATGTATTGATCGACTTCACTCACCCAACCGTGACCCTGAAAAACCTGGCGTTCTGCCGTAAGGCGGGCAAGGCCATGGTCATCGGCACGACGGGTTTCAGTCCCGAGGAGAAGGCGTTGCTGGCCGAGGCGGGCAAGGACATTCCGATCGTCTTCGCCGCCAACTTCAGCGTCGGCGTCAACCTGTGCCTGAAGCTGCTCGACACCGCTGCACGGGTGTTGGGTGACGATGTCGACATCGAGATCATGGAAGCCCATCATCGGCACAAGGTCGACGCCCCGTCGGGCACGGCCGTGCGCATGGGTGAAGTGGTTGCCAATGCCTTGGGTCGCGACCTCAAGCAAGTGGCGGTCTACGGCCGTGAAGGCCAGACCGGTGCGCGCGAGCGTCAGACCATCGGTTTCGCCACCGTGCGTGCCGGTGACGTGGTGGGTGACCACACCGTGCTGTTCGCCGCTGACGGCGAGCGCGTCGAGATCACCCACAAGGCCTCCAGCCGCATGACGTTCGCCAAGGGTGCGGTACGCGCCGCCCTCTGGCTCGACGGCCGTGCCCCAGGCTTCTACGACATGCAGGATGTGCTCGACCTGCATTGATCCAAATGTGCCCGGCTTGCTCCTCCCGTAGGAGCGGTCATCGGCCGCGAACCAGGCGCCGCAGTCTTGCTGAAACACTGCGGTGTCTGGTTCGCGGCCAATGACCGCTCCTACAGGGGCCTCAAGCATCTCCACTGTCTCCCGCGTTGCGCAAGTCGCATTTTCCCAACACGTCACCGCATTCGCGGTAGACCAAAACCCCTCTTTTCTGTAAGCTACAGCTTTAGTGTGTCCACTAAAAGCGCGCAGATAATTCGATGAAAAGAAGCGGGGTGACGTATCCATACGGCATTCCGCTTTTTTACAACCTGCGATCGCCCTTTCAGGCTTTATTTACGGGAGGTCTTCTTGACTAAGCCAGCCATACTCGCCCTTGCCGATGGCAGCATCTTTCGCGGCGAAGCCATTGGAGCCGACGGGCAAACCGTTGGTGAGGTGGTGTTCAACACCGCCATGACCGGCTATCAGGAAATCCTTACCGATCCTTCCTATGCCCAGCAAATCGTTACCCTGACCTACCCCCACATCGGCAACACCGGCACCACGCCCGAGGACGCCGAGTCCGATCGCGTCTGGTCCGCAGGCCTGGTGATCCGCGACCTGCCACTGGTTGCCAGCAACTGGCGCAACACGCTGTCCCTGGACGAATACCTGAAAGCCAACAATGTCGTCGCCATCGCCGGCATCGATACTCGCCGCCTGACCCGCATCCTGCGTGAGAAGGGCGCGCAGAACGGCTGCATCATGGCCGGTGACGACATCAGCGAAGAGGCCGCCATCGCCGCCGCTCGCGCCTTCCCTGGCCTCAAGGGCATGGACCTGGCCAAGGAAGTCAGCACCAAGGACACCTACCAGTGGCGTTCCAGTGTCTGGGACCTCAAGTCCGACAGCCACCCCGACGTGCCCAACAGTGAATTGCCGTATCACGTGGTTGCCTATGACTACGGCGTCAAGGTCAACATCCTGCGCATGCTCGTCGAGCGCGGCTGCCACCTGACCGTAGTACCTGCGCAAACCCCGGCCGCCGACGTGCTTGCGCTCAACCCCGATGGCGTGTTCCTGTCCAACGGCCCTGGCGATCCGGAGCCCTGCGACTACGCTATCCAGGCGATCAAGGAAGTGCTGCAGACCGAGATTCCGGTCTTCGGCATCTGCCTGGGTCACCAGCTGCTGGCCCTGGCCGCCGGCGCCAAGACCGTCAAGATGGGTCACGGCCACCACGGCGCCAACCACCCGGTGCAGGACGTCGACAGCGGCGTGGTGATGATCACCAGCCAGAACCATGGTTTCGCGGTAGACGAGGCGACGCTGCCGAGCAATGTGCGTGCGATCCACAAATCGCTGTTCGATGGCACCCTGCAGGGCATCGAGCTGACCGACAAGGCCGCCTTCAGCTTCCAGGGTCACCCTGAAGCCAGCCCTGGCCCCAACGACGTCTCGCCACTGTTCGACCGCTTCATCGAATCGATGGCCAAACGCCGCTGATTTCCTTTCGGACCCGTGTGTAACGCGCGCCCCGGCTGGCCCCGTCGAAGACGGACAGGCCGCCAGGGCGCCGCCCAATAAAGTCCAGGCGGGCAGCCGGCTGAACTGCGCAATTGAGTGAGAACCATGCCAAAACGTACAGACTTGAAAAGCATCCTGATTCTTGGTGCCGGCCCGATCGTCATCGGCCAGGCCTGCGAATTCGACTACTCCGGCGCCCAGGCCTGCAAGGCCCTGCGCGAAGAGGGTTACCGCGTCATCCTGGTCAACTCCAACCCGGCCACCATCATGACCGACCCGGACATGGCCGACGCCACCTACATCGAACCGATCAAATGGCAGACCGTGGCCAAGATCATCGAGAAGGAACGTCCGGACGCCGTGCTGCCGACCATGGGTGGCCAGACTGCCCTGAACTGTGCCCTGGACCTGGAGCGCGAAGGCGTGCTGGCCAAGTTCGGCGTGGAAATGATCGGTGCCAACGCCGACACCATCGACAAGGCCGAAGACCGTTCGCGCTTCGACAAGGCCATGAAATCCATCGGCCTGGCCTGCCCGCGCTCGGGCATCGCCCACAGCATGGAAGAAGCCAACGCAGTCCTCGAGAAGCTCGGCTTCCCATGCATCATTCGTCCTTCGTTCACCATGGGCGGCACCGGCGGCGGCATCGCCTACAACCGTGAAGAATTCGAGGAAATCTGCGCCCGCGGTCTGGACCTGTCGCCGACCAAGGAACTGCTGATCGACGAATCGCTGATCGGCTGGAAAGAGTACGAGATGGAAGTGGTCCGCGACAAAAAGGACAACTGCATCATCGTCTGCTCGATCGAGAACTTCGACCCGATGGGCGTGCACACCGGTGACTCGATCACCGTCGCACCGGCGCAGACCCTGACCGACAAGGAATACCAGATCCTGCGCAACGCCTCCCTGGCGGTCCTGCGCGAGATCGGCGTGGAAACCGGCGGTTCGAACGTGCAGTTCGGTATCTGCCCGAACACCGGCCGCATGGTCGTCATCGAGATGAACCCGCGCGTGTCGCGTTCCTCGGCGCTGGCTTCCAAGGCCACCGGTTTCCCGATCGCCAAGGTCGCGGCCAAGCTCGCCGTTGGTTACACCCTCGACGAACTGCAGAACGACATCACTGGCGGCAAGACCCCGGCGTCCTTCGAGCCGTCGATCGACTACGTCGTCACCAAGCTGCCACGCTTCGCCTTCGAGAAATTCCCCAAGGCCGACGCACGCCTGACCACCCAGATGAAATCCGTGGGTGAAGTCATGGCCATCGGCCGGACCTTCCAGGAATCCCTGCAGAAAGCCTTGCGCGGCCTGGAAGTGGGCGTCTGCGGCCTGGACCCGAAAGTCGACCTGAGCAGCCCTGAAGCCAGCGGCATCCTCAAGCGCGAACTGACCGTGCCGGGCGCCGAGCGCATCTGGTACGTCGCCGACGCCATGCGCGCCGGCATGAGCGTGGACGCCATCTTCGACCTGACCATGATCGACCGCTGGTTCCTGGTGCAGATGGAAGACCTGATCAAGGAAGAAGAGAAGGTCAAGACCCTGGGTCTGGCCGATATCGACAAGGCCTTGATGTTCCGCCTCAAGCGCAAGGGCTTCTCCGATCAGCGCCTGGCCAAGCTGCTGGGCATCACCGACAAGAACCTGCGTCGCCACCGCCACAAGCTGGAAATCTTCCCGGTCTACAAGCGCGTCGACACCTGCGCCGCCGAGTTCGCCACCGACACCGCCTACCTGTACTCCACGTACGAGGAAGAGTGCGAAGCCAACCCGTCGGACCGTGACAAGATCATGATCCTGGGCGGTGGTCCGAACCGTATCGGCCAGGGCATCGAGTTCGACTACTGCTGCGTTCACGCGGCCCTGGCCCTGCGCGCCGACGGGTACGAGACCATCATGGTCAACTGCAACCCGGAAACCGTCTCCACCGACTACGACACCTCCGACCGTCTGTACTTCGAGCCGTTGACGCTCGAAGACGTGCTGGAAGTGGTACGCGTCGAGAAGCCCAAGGGTGTCATCGTCCAGTACGGTGGCCAGACCCCGCTGAAACTGGCCCGCGCGCTGGAAGAAGCCGGCGTGCCGATCATCGGCACCAGCCCTGACGCCATCGACCGCGCCGAAGACCGCGAGCGCTTCCAGCAGATGGTCCAGCGCCTGAACCTGCTGCAGCCGCCGAACGCCACTGTGCGCAGCGAAGAAGAAGCCATTCGTGCTGCCGGCACCATCGGTTATCCGCTGGTCGTGCGTCCTTCCTACGTGCTGGGCGGCCGTGCTATGGAAATCGTCTACGAGCTGGACGAACTCAAGCGCTACCTGCGTGAAGCCGTGCAGGTTTCCAACGACAGCCCGGTGCTGCTCGACCACTTCCTCAACTGCGCCATCGAGATGGACGTGGACGCGGTGTGCGACGGGACCGATGTGGTCATCGGCGCGATCATGCAGCACATCGAGCAGGCCGGCGTTCACTCCGGTGACTCGGCGTGCTCGCTGCCACCGTACTCGCTGCCGGCTCACGTGCAGGACGAGGTGCGCGAGCAGGTCAAGAAGATGGCCTTGGAACTGGGCGTTATCGGCCTGATGAACGTGCAGTTGGCCCTGCAGGGCGACAAGATCTACGTGATCGAAGTCAACCCGCGTGCCTCGCGTACCGTGCCGTTCGTGTCCAAGTGCATCGGCACCTCGCTGGCGATGATCGCGGCGCGTGTCATGGCCGGCAAGACGCTCAAGGAAATCGGCTTCACTCAGGAAATCATTCCCAACTTCTACAGCGTCAAGGAAGCGGTGTTCCCGTTCGCCAAGTTCCCAGGCGTCGACCCGATCCTCGGCCCGGAAATGAAATCCACCGGTGAAGTGATGGGCGTCGGCGACACCTTCGGCGAAGCCTTCGCCAAGGCCCAGATGGGCGCCAGCGAAGTATTGCCAACCGGCGGCACCGCGTTCATCAGTGTTCGCGACGACGACAAGCCGCTGGTGGCAGGCGTCGCTCGCGACCTGATCGCCCTGGGCTTCGAAGTGGTCGCCACCGCAGGCACCGCGCGCGTCATCGAAGAAGCCGGGTTGAAAGTACGTCGCGTGAACAAGGTGACCGAAGGCCGTCCGCACGTGGTCGACATGATCAAGAACGACGAAGTCACCTTGATCATCAACACCACCGAAGGTCGTCAATCGATCGCCGATTCTTACTCGATCCGTCGCAACGCCTTGCAGCACAAGATCTACTGCACCACGACCATTGCCGCTGGCGAAGCGATCTGTGAAGCGCTGAAGTTCGGTCCGGAAAAGACCGTGCGCCGTTTGCAGGATCTCCACGCAGGACTCAACGCATGATCAAGTATCCAATGACCGTCCAGGGCCATCGCGCCCTGGAGCAAGAACACGAGTTTCTCAGCAAGACCGAGCGTCCGCGCTTGAGTCAGGCCATCGGTGAGGCGCGCGAACTGGGCGACCTCAAGGAAAACGCCGAATACCACGCCGCCCGCGAGGAGCAGGGCATGGTCGAGGCACGCATCCGCGACATCGAAGGCCGTTTGCAGAATGCTGTGGTGATCGACGTCACCACGATTCCGAAAACCGGCAAGGTGATCTTCGGCACGACCGTGGAAATCGCCAATGTCGAGACCGACGAGCGCGTGAAGTACAAGATCGTGGGTGAAGACGAGGCCGACATCAAGGGCGGCAAGCTGTCCCATGGCTCGCCCATCGCACGTGCCCTGATCGCCAAGGAAGAGGGCGATGTGGTTACCGTGAAGACGCCCGGTGGCGTGATCGAGTACGAGATTGTCGAAGTCGCCCACATTTGATCGGCCGCAGTCTCGGCAGGTAAGCGCCGTCATCTGGCAACTGACCCAGACGCTTTGGGTCGGTGGCCTGTGGATGCTGCATTTCGGTGTCCTGCCAGCGCTGGTAAAGGTAGGCCTCGCGCCGCTGCTGGTGGAAGACATCGGTAGCCAGACAGGCTCCATGCTGATGGGGTTCGCCGGTTCCTGCGCGGTGCTGCAACTGCTGTTGCTGGCACGATTGCAGGGTGCGGCGTGCCTTGTGCGCGACGCGCGCGGGCAGCTGTTGTGGGCGGTATTGGTGGCGTGCGCGGCGTACTTCGCCGTGGCCTGGATGCTGGCCGATGCAGTGCGCTGGCAGTTGTTGTGCTATCTGGTGGCGGGCGTTACCGGCCTGGTGCTGGTAGTGCAGCCGGTGCCCTCGAGGGCGCGCAGGGCGCGACCTTGAGGATCGGCATGAGCATCAGCGGAATCGATGCACGTTCGACAGCTGCTTGTTCACTTGCGGGTTCTTGCGGTAAACCAGTGCCATCTTGCCGATGACCTGGACCAGATCGGCACGGCCGACCTTGCACAGTTCGGCAACGGCTTGCAGGCGTTGTTCGCGGTCGAGGATGTTGAGTTTGATCTTGATCAGCTCGTGATCGCTCAAGGCGCGTTCGAATTCTGCTAAAACACCTTCAGTCAAACCGTTGTCGGCAACCATCAAAACCGGCTTGAGATGGTGACCAATCGATTTGTACTGTTTCTTCTGCTCCTGAGTGAGCGGCATAATCTGACCCTTCATCTGATCTTGTAAAAAGCGGCGGCCAGTTTACCCGAGCGCCCTCGGCTCCGCCCAGTTAATCACGACCCGTTATTCGAGGTGCCCCGTGGCCCGTTCCAAGACAAGCCTCAATTGGCTGAAAGAACACTTCAACGATCCCTACGTCAAGATGGCGCAGAAAGACGGGTATCGTTCGCGTGCAAGCTACAAGCTGCTGGAAATACAGGAACGCGACCGCCTGATCCGTCCCGGCATGAGCGTCATCGACCTGGGCGCAGCACCCGGCGGCTGGTCCCAGGTGACCAGTCGTCTGATTGGTGGCCAGGGTCGCCTAATTGCGTCCGACATCCTGGAAATGGACAGCATCCCCGATGTCACCTTCATTCAGGGCGATTTCACCGAAGACGCGGTGTTGGCGCAGATCCTGGCAGCCGTCGGCAATTCGGAAGTCGACCTTGTGATTTCCGATATGGCCCCCAATATGAGTGGACTGGCCGCAGTCGACATGCCTCGTGCGATGTTTCTCTGCGAGCTGG
The DNA here is from genome assembly GCF_029960215.1 of Pseudomonas sp. PS01301. Classification (NCBI taxonomy): domain Bacteria; kingdom Pseudomonadati; phylum Pseudomonadota; class Gammaproteobacteria; order Pseudomonadales; family Pseudomonadaceae; genus Pseudomonas; species Pseudomonas sp. PS01301. Next base: position 13,305 of record NZ_JASCPM010000030.1, read on the forward strand.
CGCTCGACCTGGCCAGCCGGGTCCTGCGTCCGGGCGGTGATTTCCTGATCAAGGTCTTCCAGGGTGAAGGCTTCGACGTGTATCACAAGACCGTTCGGCAGATGTTCGAGAAGGTACAGATGCGCAAGCCTTCCTCGTCCCGTGACCGCTCCCGCGAGCAGTACCTGCTGGCCCGCGGTTTCAAGGGTGTGGAAAAGCCGGACCAAGAGGTCTGAGGCTGTCGATAGCTTTTATTAAATGGCGCGGCATGCTGAGCATAAACGAAGATTACGCAGTCAAAGTTTCACAAAAGGTTACAGACGCCGCCTGCGGAGCCGCAGGCAATGTAGTAAGTTTGGCCGGTGAACATCATGCGAAGCACGCCTGCGCGGGTTGCGGGTAGCAGGCTTCAGAGGGTAGCGAATTGAACGATATGGCAAAGAATCTGATCCTGTGGTTGATCATCGCCGCCGTCCTGGTGACGGTCATGAACAACTTCTCCAGCCCCAACGAGCCGCAGACCCTCAACTATTCCGACTTCATCCAGCAGGTGAAGGACGGCAAGGTCGAACGCGTTGCGGTCGATGGCTATGTCATCACCGGCAAGCGCACCGATGGCGATGCCTTCAAGACCATCCGGCCCGCCATCCAGGACAACGGCCTGATCGGCGATCTGGTGGACAACAAGGTCGTGGTCGAAGGCAAGCAGCCTGAACAGCAAAGCATCTGGACCCAGCTCCTGGTGGCCAGCTTCCCGATCCTGGTGATCATCGCGGTGTTCATGTTCTTCATGCGCCAGATGCAGGGCGGGGCGGGCGGTAAGGGCGGCCCGATGAGTTTCGGCAAGAGCAAGGCGCGCCTGCTGTCCGAAGATCAGGTCAAGACCACTCTGGCTGACGTCGCCGGTTGCGACGAAGCCAAGGAAGAAGTTGGCGAGCTGGTCGAGTTCCTGCGCGACCCAGGCAAGTTCCAGCGCCTGGGCGGTCGTATCCCTCGTGGCGTGCTGATGGTCGGCCCGCCCGGTACCGGTAAGACGTTGCTGGCCAAGGCCATCGCCGGTGAAGCCAAGGTTCCGTTCTTCACCATTTCCGGTTCGGACTTCGTCGAGATGTTCGTCGGCGTCGGTGCCAGCCGTGTGCGTGACATGTTCGAGCAGGCCAAGAAGCATGCGCCCTGCATCATCTTCATCGACGAAATCGATGCCGTGGGTCGTCATCGTGGCGCTGGCATGGGTGGCGGTCACGACGAACGCGAGCAGACGCTCAACCAGTTGCTGGTCGAGATGGACGGTTTCGAAATGAATGACGGCATCATCGTCATTGCCGCGACCAACCGTCCTGACGTGCTCGACCCTGCGCTGCTGCGTCCAGGCCGCTTCGACCGTCAGGTCGTGGTAGGGCTGCCGGACATCCGCGGTCGCGAGCAGATTCTCAAGGTCCACATGAAGAAGGCGCCATTGGGCGACGACGTGAACCCTGCTGTCATCGCTCGCGGCACGCCAGGCTTCTCCGGTGCCGACCTGGCCAACCTGGTCAACGAGGCTTCGCTTTTCGCTGCCCGTAATGGCAAGCGCCTTGTCGAGATGAAAGAGTTCGAACTCGCCAAGGACAAGATCATGATGGGCGCCGAGCGCAAGACCATGGTCATGTCCGAGAAGGAAAAGCAGAACACTGCCTATCACGAAGCGGGCCACGCCATCGTTGGTCGCGTCGTGCCGGAGCACGATCCGGTCTACAAGGTCTCGATCATTCCCCGTGGTCGTGCCCTGGGTGTAACCATGTTCCTGCCTGAAGAGGATCGCTACAGCCTCTCCAAGCGTGCGCTGATTAGCCAGATCTGCTCGCTGTATGGCGGCCGTATCGCCGAAGAGATGACCTTGGGCTTCGATGGCGTCACCACCGGTGCCTCCAACGACATCATGCGTGCCAGCCAGATCGCCCGAAACATGGTGACCAAGTGGGGCCTGTCCGAGAAGCTCGGCCCATTGCTCTACGCCGAAGACGAAGACCAGGGCTACCTGGGTCGTGGCGGCGGTGGTGGCGCAGCAGCGGTATCGGGTGAAACCGCGAAAGTGATCGACTCCGAAGTGCGTAGCATCATCGACCAGTGCTACGGCACGGCCAAGCAGATCCTCACCGACAACCGCGACAAGCTGGACGCGATGGCAGATGCACTGATGAAGTACGAAACGATCGATGCCGATCAGATCGACGACATCATGGCCGGCCGTACGCCACGTGAGCCTCGCGACTGGTCCGGTGGTGGTTCGGGTCCTTCGGGCACCACCATCGCACCGGATCCGCGTCCTGAGACACCCATCGGTGGTCCAGCGGCCGAAGTCTGAAACAGACGTCACGCGCTTGATACCTAAGGTTTGACATGACCCCTTCGCAATACCCCACTCGGTTGCCTTGCGGCAACCGAGTTCTAGATCTGACCCAGACGCACGTCATGGGTATCCTCAATATCACTCCCGACTCTTTCTCCGATGGCGGCCGGTTCAACCAGCGCGATCTTGCCCTGCGTCATGCGCAGGCAATGTTCAAGGCAGGTGCGACTCTCATCGACATCGGTGGCGAGTCGACACGTCCGGGTGCTCGCCCGGTCTCCGTGGTCGAAGAGCTGGAGCGTGTCGCGCCATTGGTAGAAGCGATCAGCCGCGAACTCGATGTGATCATCTCCGTTGACACGTCCACTCCGGCCGTCATGCGCGAAAGTGCACGGCTTGGCGCTGGCCTGATCAACGATGTGCGTGCGCTACGCCGTGACGGCGCGCTGGACGCTGCGGCGGCCACCGGCCTGCCGGTTTGCCTGATGCACATGCAGGGCGAGCCTGGCACCATGCAGGATCATCCCCATTACGACGACCTGTTGGGCGAGGTGTCGAGCTTTTTGCTCGAACGAATGCAAGCCTGCGCTTCGGCAGGCATCCCGGCTGAGCGTATACTCCTCGACCCAGGCTTCGGCTTCGCCAAATCGCATGCGCACAACCTGAGCCTGTTCAAGCATATGCAGGCACTGCATGCGCTCGGGCGGCCCTTGCTGGTGGGCGTTTCGCGCAAGAGCATGGTTGGCCTGGCCCTGAACAAGCCCGTGACCGAGCGCCTCAACGGCAGCTTGGCCCTGGCTGCCCTGGCGATGACCAAGGGGGCAAAGATCCTGCGCGTCCACGATGTGGCCGAAACGATCGATGTCGTTCGGATGATCGCCGCCGTTGAAGCGGCCGAATAAGAATTACGGAGTACTTATGAGCAGGAAATATTTTGGCACCGACGGCATTCGTGGCCGTGTCGGCGAGTACCCGATCACCCCTGACTTCATGCTCAAGCTGGGCTGGGCGGCGGGCATGGCTTTCCGCAAGATGGGCGCCTGCCGCGTACTGGTCGGCAAGGACACGCGCATCTCCGGCTACATGTTCGAGTCCGCGCTGGAGGCCGGCTTGTCAGCGGCTGGCGCCGACGTGCTGCTGCTTGGCCCGATGCCAACGCCTGCCATTGCCTACCTGACGCGCACGTTCCACGCCGAGGCCGGTATCGTCATCAGCGCCTCGCACAATCCGCACGATGATAACGGCATCAAGTTCTTCTCCGGTCAGGGCACCAAACTGCCTGACGAAGTCGAATCGATGATCGAAGAGCTCATGGATGCACCCATGACCGTGGCCGAGTCCAGCAAGCTGGGCAAGGTTTCACGCATCAACGACGCGGCTGGTCGCTACATCGAATTCTGCAAGAGCAGTGTGCCTACCACCACCGATTTCGCCGGTCTCAAACTGGTGATCGATTGTGCGCATGGCGCCACTTACAAAGTTGCCCCCAACGTCTTTCGCGAGCTGGGTGCACAGGTCACGGTGCTGTCCGCAGCGCCCGACGGCCTGAACATCAACGACAACTGTGGCTCCACTCACATGGAAGCGCTGCAGGCTGCCGTACTGATCGGGCACGCGGACCTGGGCATCGCGTTCGACGGTGACGGCGACCGCGTCCTGATGGTCGACCATACCGGCGCTATCGTCGATGGCGACGACCTGCTGTTCATCATCGCCCGCGACCTTCAGGAGCGCGGCAAGCTGCACGGCGGTGTGGTGGGGACGCTGATGAGCAACCTGGGGCTGGAGTTGGCCTTCAAGGATCTCTCCATCCCGTTCGTGCGCGCCAGCGTCGGCGACCGCTACGTCATGGCCGAGCTCAAGGAGCGCGACTGGCAGCTGGGCGGCGAGAATTCCGGACACATCGTCTGTTGCCATCACACCACCACGGGTGACGCGATCATTGCTGCGTTGCAGGTGCTGCTGGCCCTCAAGCGTCGTGATGAAACCCTTGCCCATGCCCGCCAAGGGCTGCGCAAGTGCCCTCAGGTATTGGTCAACGTGCGCTTCGCCGGTGGCGACGTCAATCCGGTCGAGCATCCGTCGGTCAAGGAGGCGTGCGAGCGCGTCACCCAGGCCATGGGTGGCCGTGGGCGGGTGCTGTTGCGCAAGTCCGGTACCGAGCCGTTGGTGCGGGTAATGGTCGAAGGCGACGACGAAAAGGTCGTGCGTGGCTATGCCGATGAGCTTGCCAGACTGGTGAGTGAAGTTTGCGCCTGAATACGGCTTGCCAGTGAACGTTGCGTTGGGTAACATCTGCGCCCACTTTGATCGACGAGGTACAGCATGCGTCGCCCCATGGTAGCTGGTAACTGGAAAATGCATGGTACCCGCGCCAGCGTCGCTGAGCTGATCAAGGGTCTGTCTGATCAGTCCTTGCCCGACTCTGTCGAGGTTGCGGTGTTCCCACCTCTGCTGTTCATCGACCGTGTGGTCGAGGGTCTGCAGGGGAGCAAGGTCGCCGTCGGTGCTCAAAACTGCGCGGTTCAGGCCGAGCAGGGTGCGCTGACCGGTGAAACGGCTTCGAGCCAGTTGGTCGATGCCGGGTGTTCACTGGTACTGATCGGCCATTCCGAGCGTCGCCAGGTCATCGGCGAAGGTGAGCAGCAGCTGATCGAGAAATTCCGCGCCGCGCAAGCGGCCGGCCTGACGCCAGTGCTTTGCATAGGGGAAACCCTGGAAGAGCGCGAAGCCGGTCAGACATTGGATATTGTAGGTCGTCAGCTGGGCAGTGTGGTTACAGCCCTGGGTATCGAAGCGTTCATCCGTGCGGTGATCGCCTACGAACCGGTCTGGGCCATTGGCACCGGGCTGACGGCCACGCCGCAACAGGCTCAGGATGTGCACGCTGCCATCCGCGCCCAGTTGACGGCAGAAGATGCCAAGGTCGCACAAGCTGTGCGGCTGTTGTACGGCGGTAGCGTCAAAGCGGCCAATGCGGCCGAACTGTTCGGCATGCCGGATATCGATGGGGGCCTGATTGGTGGTGCTTCCCTGAATGCAGATGATTTCGGTGCGATCTGTCGCGCCGCGGGAAACTGAGAAAATGCTGGAAACAGTCGTAGTCGTTCTTCATCTGTTGGGTGCCCTGAGCGTCGTCGCTCTGGTTTTGCTGCAACAGGGTAAAGGTGCGGACGCTGGCGCGTCGTTCGGGGCAGGTGCATCAAATACTGTCTTCGGAAGCCAAGGTTCCTCTACCTTTCTTAGTAAGTTTACTGCTATACTTGCCGCCTGTTTCTTCATAACCAGCTTGGGGTTAGGTTACTTTGCTAAAGAGAAAGCTCAACAGCTGACTCAAGTAGGTTTGCCAGATCCAGCGGTTATCGAAGCACCACGGCAGAAGCCGGCTACAGATGATGTTCCGGTGCTTCAAGAGCAAAAGACCGATGCGGCTCCTGCTGCTGACGTTCCTCAGGCTCAAGAGCAAAAATGATTCTCGAAAGGGCATCAGGGTTACAAAAGCGGTAAGGGTTTCAAACGTTGTATTGCCGAGGTGGTGGAATTGGTAGACACGCAACCTTGAGGTGGTTGTGCCCATAGGGTGTAGGGGTTCGAGTCCCCTTCTCGGTACCAATTAGTAATCAGGAGAGCCCGCTGTTGCGGGCTTTCTTGTCGGTGGAAGCTTGGATTGACCCAAAACGGGTTCGGTCGTATACTTTCGCCCCAGCTTTGTCGCGGGATGGAGCAGTCTGGTAGCTCGTCGGGCTCATAACCCGAAGGTCGTTGGTTCAAATCCAGCTCCCGCAACCAGTTTTAGCAAGGCCCCTTTTCAAAGGGGCTTTTTGTTAGCTGGACAGTTCTTAGCGCCGGTATTCAACGGCGTATCCGGGATGGGCGCTTCGCCCATTTTTTATTTGCACAGCATGCACGAGGGGGTTCAGGTGTCGAGCAAGCTAGAACAGTTGCAGGCCTTGTTGGCCCCGGTGGTCGTGGCCCTAGGCTATGAATGCTGGGGTATTGAGTTTTCGGCTCAAGGCCGCCATTCACTTTTGCGTGTCTATATCGATAAAGAGGGCGGCGTGCTGGTGGACGACTGCGCCATCGTCAGCCGCCAGCTCAGTGGTGTGCTGGATGTCGAAGATCCCATCACGGTCGAATACACCCTTGAAGTTTCTTCTCCAGGCATGGAACGCCCGCTGTTCACCATCGAACAGTTTGCAGCGTACGCCGGAGCACAAGTAAAGATAAAGCTGCGCGCGCCTTTCGAAGGACGACGCAACTTTCAGGGCCTTCTCCACGGTGTGGAGGATCAGGATGTCGTGATTCGAGTAGACGAACACGAATTCCTGCTGCCGATCGATTCGATCGACAAGGCCAATATCATTCCCAGTTTTGACTGAGACGTGCCAGATACTGCGGGTCCCGCGGATCCAATGGCTTGCGAAAGGCGAGGCGTACGATGAGCAAAGAAGTACTGCTGGTTGTTGAGTCGGTATCCAATGAAAAGGGTGTACCGGCAGGCGTAATATTCGAAGCGCTGGAGATTGCTCTGGCGACCGCGACCAAGAAACGCTTCGAAGACGAAGTGGATCTTCGCGTGGAAATCAATCGCCACACCGGTTCCTATGAAACCTTCCGTCGCTGGACGGTCGTCGAGGAAGCCGATCTGGACGATCCGGCCATCGAAACCTGGCCGAGCAAGGTTGTATTGACCCATCCCGAAGCCAAGGTGGGTGATGTCATCGAAGAGAAGATCGACTCCATCGAGTTCGGTCGTATCGCTGCACAGACCGCCAAGCAGGTCATCGTGCAGAAGGTTCGCGAAGCCGAGCGCGCCCAGGTGGTCGACGCTTACCGCGAGCGTCTGGGCGAGATCATCTCGGGTACGGTCAAGAAAGTGACCCGTGACAATGTCATCGTCGACCTGGGCAACAACGCCGAGGCCCTGTTGGCTCGGGAAGATATCATTTCGCGGGAAACCTTCCGTGTCGGTGTGCGCTTGCGTGCACTGCTCAAGGAAATCCGTACCGAAAACCGTGGTCCTCAACTGATTCTTTCGCGCACCGTGCCGGAAATGCTCATCGAGCTGTTCCGCATCGAAGTGCCGGAAATCGCTGAAGGCCTCATTGAAGTCATGGCCGCATCCCGTGATCCGGGTTCGCGCGCCAAGATCGCCGTTCGCTCCAAGGACAAGCGCATCGACCCGCAGGGTGCCTGTATCGGCATGCGCGGATCGCGTGTGCAGGCTGTGTCCGGCGAGTTGGGCGGCGAGCGCGTCGACATCGTCCTCTGGGACGATAACCCGGCACAGTTCGTCATCAATGCCATGTCCCCGGCGGAAGTCGCGGCCATCATCGTCGACGAAGACGCCCATGCCATGGACATCGCCGTGGGCGCCGACAACCTGGCTCAGGCCATCGGTCGTGGCGGTCAGAACGTGCGTCTGGCCAGCCAGTTGACCGGCTGGACACTGAACGTGATGACCGAATCGGACATCCAGGCCAAGCAGCAAGCGGAAACCGGTGACATCCTGCGCAACTTCATCGATGAGCTGGAAGTCGATGAAGAACTGGCCCAGGTACTGGTTGACGAAGGTTTCACAAGCCTGGAAGAGATTGCCTACGTACCGTTGGAAGAGATGCTCAACATCGACGGCTTTGACGAAGATATCGTCAACGAGCTTCGCGCTCGGGCCAAGGATCGCTTGTTGACCAAAGCCATCGCTACAGAGGAAAAGCTGGCAGACGCCCATCCGGCCGAAGACCTGCTCTCGCTTGAGGGTATGGACAAGGATTTGGCGATGGAACTGGCGGTGCGCGGCGTAGTTACCCGCGAAGACCTGGCCGAGCAGTCGATTGACGACCTGCTCGACATCGACGGCATTGACCAAGATCGTGCCGGCAAGTTGATCATGGCCGCCCGAGCCCATTGGTTCGAGTAATTGGCGCGGCCTGAGGAGAGAAGTGCATGACGCAAGTCACGGTGAAAGAATTGGCCCAAGAGGTCGCCGCACCGGTAGAGCGCCTGCTTCAGCAGATGCGTGAGGCAGGTCTGCCGCACACCGACGCCGGACAAGTTGTGACCGACAATGAGAAGCAGGCTCTGCTGGCTCATTTGAAAAGCAGCCACAAGGCGAAAGCGGAAGAACCGCGCAAGATTACCTTGCAGCGCAAGACCCAAAGCACCCTGCGTGTGGCCGGTAGCAAGAGCATCAGCGTAGAAGTACGCAAGAAGAAAGTATTCGTTCAGCGCAGCCCGGAAGAAATCCAGGCCGAGCAGAAGCGTGAGCTCGAAGAGCGTCGCGCAGCGGAAAATGCTGCCCGTCAGAAGGCTGAGCAGGAAGCCCGTTCGCGTGCCGAAGAAGAAGCACGCAAGCAGCCTGGCAGCACCGTTCAGGCGGACGCCCCTGCCGCACCGGCGCCAGCTCCATCGGCGCCGAGCGTCGATGTGGCTGCCGTTGCTCCGGCACCGGCGCCCGAGCGCAAGAAGGAAGAGCCTCGTCGTCCCGACAAGCCGCGCAACGACGACCGTCGCAGCGGCAGTGGCAATAGTGATGGCGAGCGCAAGAACCAGCCTCACCGTGCCACCGTCAAGGAGAAGGCTCCGACTCCGCGCGCCGCGCCTCGTACCACCGACGAAGAAAGCGATGGCTTCCGTCGTGGCGGTCGTGGCAAGGGCAAGCTGAAGAAGCGCAACGCCCACGGCTTCCAGAGCCCTACCGGTCCTCTGGTGCGTGACGTGAAAATCGGCGAGACCATCTCTGTCGGCGATCTCGCTGCACAGATGTCGGTCAAGGCTGCCGAGATCATCAAGTTCATGTTCAAGCTGGGCACTCCGGCCACCATCAACCAGGTGCTGGATCAGGAAACTGCTCAGCTGGTTGCCGAGGAGCTGGGCCACAAGGTGACCCTGGTCAGCGACACCGCCCTGGAAGATTCCCTGGCCGAATCGCTGAAGTTCGAAGGTGAAGCCTTCGCTCGTGCTCCGGTCGTGACCGTCATGGGCCACGTTGACCACGGCAAGACCTCGCTGCTCGACTACATCCGTCGTGCCAAGGTCGCTGCTGGTGAAGCCGGCGGCATTACCCAGCACATCGGTGCCTACCACGTTGAAACCGAGCGCGGCATGGTCACCTTCCTCGACACCCCGGGCCACGCCGCGTTTACCGCGATGCGTGCCCGTGGTGCCAAGGCGACGGACATCGTGATCCTGGTGGTCGCGGCGGACGACGGCGTGATGCCGCAAACCATCGAAGCCGTTCAGCATGCGAAAGCCGCTGGCGTGCCACTGGTGGTCGCGGTGAACAAGATCGACAAGCCGGGTGCCGACCTGGACCGTATCCGCAGCGAGCTGTCGGTTCACGGTGTGACTTCCGAAGAGTGGGGCGGCGACACCCCGTTCGTACCGGTTTCGGCCAAGCAAGGTACGGGCGTCGACGAATTGCTCGAAGCTGTGTTGCTGCAGGCTGAAGTACTGGAATTGACCGCAACGCCTTCGGCTCCTGGCCGTGGTGTGGTCGTCGAATCGCGCCTGGACAAGGGCCGCGGTCCGGTAGCCACCGTGCTGGTTCAGGACGGTACGCTGCGTCAGGGCGACATGGTGCTGGTCGGTTCGAACTACGGCCGTGTACGGGCCATGCTCGACGAGAACGGCAAGCCGATCAAGGAAGCCGGTCCGGCCATCCCGGTCGAGATCCTGGGCCTTGACGGTACCCCGGATGCTGGCGACGAGATGAGCGTGGTTGCCGACGAGAAGAAAGCCCGTGAAGTGGCTCTGTTCCGTCAAGGCAAGTTCCGCGAAGTCAAGCTGGCCCGTGCTCACGCCGGCAAGCTGGAAAACATCTTCGAGAACATGGGCCAGGAAGAGAAGAAGACGCTCAACATCGTCCTCAAATCCGACGTCCGTGGATCGCTGGAAGCGTTGCAGGGCGCCTTGAACGGCCTGGGCAACGACGAAGTGCAGGTGCGTGTGGTCGGTGGCGGCGTCGGTGGTATCACCGAATCCGATGCCAACCTGGCCCTGGCTTCGACAGCGGTACTGTTCGGCTTCAACGTGCGGGCCGATGCTGGCGCGCGCAAGATCGTCGAGCAGGAAGGTCTGGATATGCGTTACTACAACGTGATCTACGACATCATCGAAGATGTCAAGAAAGCCCTGACCGGTATGCTCGGCAGCGATGTTCGCGAGAACATCCTGGGTATCGCCGAAGTGCGTGACGTGTTCCGTTCGCCGAAGTTCGGTGCGATCGCCGGCTGCATGGTCATCGAGGGTGTGGTCTTCCGCAACCGTCCGATCCGTGTACTGCGCGAAGACATCGTGATCTTCGAAGGCGAGCTGGAATCGCTGCGTCGCTTCAAGGACGATGCGTCCGAAGTGCGTGCCGGCATGGAATGCGGTATCGGCGTCAAGAGCTACAACGACGTCAAGGTCGGTGACAAGATCGAAGTCTTCGAGAAAGTCCAAGTGGCTCGTACCCTCTAAGCCGCGACCTCCAGGAACCGGTCCGGCCATCGCCGGGCAGGTTCTAAACGCAACGCCCGATCCGGCCCAGCCTGATCGGGCGTTTGCCGCTCTAGTTACAGGTAATGAAACATGGCAAAAGAATACAGCCGTACCCAGCGCATCGGCGATCAGATGCAGCGCGAGCTGGCGCAACTGATCCGTCGCGAAGTCAAGGATCCACGCGTCGGCCTGGTCACCATCACGGCGGTGGAAGTCAGCCGCGATGTCGGCCATGCCAAGGTGTTCATCACCGTCATGGGTCAGGACAGCGCTGCCGATATCGCCCAGAGCATCAAGGTGCTGAACTCGGCCGCCGGCTTCCTGCGCATGCAGTTGGCCAAGGAAATGAAGCTGCGCAGCGTGCCGCAACTGCATTTCCACTACGACGAAAGCGTGAGCCGTGGCGCTCATCTCTCGGCGTTGATCGAGCGTGCCGTGGCCGAAGACAGCCAGCATCACGCAGACGATTCGGCCGAAGAGTCCAAGGAGTAATCCCGGTGGCTCAGGTCAAGCGTATCCGTCGCAACGTCAGTGGCATCATCCTGCTGGACAAGCCACTGGGGTTCACTTCCAACGCCGCTTTGCAGAAAGTGCGCTGGCTGCTCAATGCCGAGAAGGCCGGTCATACCGGCAGTCTCGACCCCTTGGCTACCGGCGTGCTGCCGCTGTGCTTTGGCGAGGCGACCAAATTCTCCCAGTACCTGCTCGACTCCGACAAGGGCTATGAGACATTGGCCCAGTTGGGCAAGACCACGACCACGGCCGATGCCGAGGGCGAGGTTCTGCAGACCCGCGAGGTGACCGTCGGTCAGTCCGACATCGAAGCCGTGTTGCCTCGATTCCGCGGGCAGATCAGCCAGGTACCGCCGATGTACTCGGCGCTCAAGCGTGACGGCCAGCCGCTCTACAAACTGGCGCGTGCCGGTGAAGTAGTGGAGCGCGAGCCGCGTTCTGTTACTATTGCGCGGCTCGAATTGCTTGGCTGCGAGCAGACCACCGCGCGGTTCGCCGTGGACTGCAGCAAAGGCACCTACATTCGGACCCTGGTCGAGGACATCGGCGAGGCGTTGGGGTGTGGTGCGTACGTCGCCGAGCTGCGTCGGACCCAGGCGGGCCCGTTCAGCCTGGCGCAAACCGTGACGCTCGAAGAGCTTGAAGCGGTGCATGCCGAGGGCGGAAACGAGGCGGTGGACAAGTTTCTGCTGCCATCGGACAGCGGCCTGCAGGATTGGCCACTGCTTCAATTCTCGGAGCACAGTGCGTTCTACTGGCTTCATGGCCAGCCGGTAAGGGCCCCGGAAGCCCCCAAGTTCGGCATGGTGCGGGTACAGGATCACAATGGTCGCTTCATCGGTATCGGTGAAGTGAGCGAAGACGGGCGCATTGCGCCGCGTCGCTTGATTCGGTCGGAATGACCGATCCCGGTCGTCACGGTGTTCGTGACGGCTGGTCGAGGACGGCTGTCAACAGGCACGGTCGCACCTCTTCTCATGAATACAGGGTTCTGCCCTGGCCTGTTGGGCACTGCATGCAGTGCCCTTGATAGTGGAGATGCCTCATGGCTCTTAGCGTTGAAGACAAAGCTCAAATCGTTGCCGACTACCAGCAAGCCGTTGGTGATACCGGTTCGCCAGAAGTGCAGGTTGCACTGCTGACGCACAACATCAACAAGCTGCAGGGTCACTTCAAGGCCAACGGCAAAGACCACCACTCGCGTCGTGGTCTGATCCGCATGGTCAACCAGCGCCGCAAGCTGCTGGACTACCTGAAGGGCAAGGACGTCACCCGTTACAGCGCCCTGATCGGTCGTCTGGGTCTGCGTCGCTAATAGCGGCTCGACACGCGGTGACAAGCGTGGTTCGCCATGTTCGCAGGCCTGGGCACAAGCTCGGGCCTGCGAGGGCGCCACGCGCAATCCTGAGGTTGGTTGTCTGTCGTACCCCAGCGGGTTTCTCGCAGGGGCGGGCAGGCTCCCAGCCTCAAGTTGTATCTGGACGGTCAACGGGGCCGATTCCCCGCTCTGCCCAAGAATTTCGCAAGAAACCAGTTCCCCCAAGAGCCAACAGAAGGTAGGAAACCGTGAACCCGGTAATCAAGACGTTTCAATTCGGTCAATCGACCGTAACCCTCGAAACGGGCCGCATTGCCCGTCAAGCCTCCGGCGCCGTACTGGTCACCGTCGATAACGACGTGACTGTGCTGGTCACCGTGGTAGGTGCCAAGCAAGCCGATCCAGGCAAAGGCTTTTTCCCGCTGTCCGTGCACTACCAGGAAAAGACCTACGCTGCCGGCAAGATCCCCGGTGGTTTCTTCAAGCGTGAAGGCCGTCCTTCCGAAAAAGAAACCCTGACTTCGCGTTTGATCGATCGCCCGATCCGCCCCCTGTTCCCAGAAGGCTTCATGAACGAAGTGCAGGTCGTCTGCACCGTCGTTTCCACCAGCAAGAAAACCGATCCGGACATCGCTGCGATGATCGGTACCTCCGCAGCTCTGGCTATTTCCGGCATTCCGTTCGATGGTCCGATCGGCGCTGCGCGCGTGGCTTTCCACGAGAGCACTGGCTACCTGCTGAACCCGACCTACGAGCAGCAGCAGGCGTCGAGCCTGGACATGGTCGTGGCCGGTACCAAAGACGCCGTGCTGATGGTTGAATCGGAAGCCAAAGAGCTGACCGAAGACCAGATGCTGGGCGCTGTGCTGTTCGCCCACGACGAGTTCCAGTCGGTCATCAAGGCCGTTGGCGAGCTGGCTGCCGAAGCCGCCAAGCCTACCTGGAGCTGGACGCCGAAAGCCTGGAACACCGAGCTGCTCGGCGCGATCCGTGGCGAATTCGGCGACGCCGTTTCCCAGGCCTACACCATCACCGTCAAGGCCGATCGCTACGCCAAGCTGGGCGAGCTGCGTGAGCAGGTAATTGCCAAGTTCTCCGGCGAAGAAGGTCAGCCGACCGCAGCCGAAGTGAAGGAAATCTTCGGCGAGATCGAGTACCGCACCGTTCGCGAAAACATCGTCAACGGCAAGCCACGCATCGACGGTCGCGACACCAAGACCGTGCGTCCGCTGAACATTGAAGTCGGTGTACTGCCCAAGACCCACGGTTCGGCCCTGTTCACCCGTGGTGAAACCCAGGCGCTGGTCGTCGCGACCCTGGGCACCGCCCGCGACGCGCAGTTGCTGGACACCCTGGAAGGCGAGAAGAAAGACCCCTTCATGCTGCACTACAACTTCCCTCCGTTCTCGGTGGGCGAGTGTGGTCGCATGGGCGGTGCAGGCCGTCGCGAAATCGGTCACGGCCGTCTGGCCCGTCGTTCGGTACAGGCCATGCTGCCCGCCGCCGACGTGTTCCCGTACACCATCCGCGTGGTATCGGAGATCACCGAGTCCAACGGTTCAAGCTCCATGGCGTCGGTCTGCGGTGCTTCCCTGGCCCTGATGGACGCCGGTGTGCCGATGAAGGCGCCGGTGGCCGGTATCGCCATGGGTCTGGTCAAGGAAGGCGAGAAGTTCGCCATCCTGACCGACATCCTGGGTGACGAAGACCACCTGGGCGACATGGACTTCAAGGTCGCCGGTACGGCCAAGGGCGTCACTGCGCTGCAGATGGACATCAAGATCAACGGCATCACCGAAGAGATCATGGAAATCGCCCTGGGCCAGGCTCTGGAAGCGCGCCTGAACATCCTCGGTCAGATGAACCAGATCATCGGTACCTCGCGTACCGAGCTGTCGGAAAACGCTCCGACCATGATCGCCATGAAGATCGACACCGACAAGATCCGCGACGTGATCGGCAAGGGTGGCGCAACCATCCGTGCCATCTGCGAGGAAACCAAGGCTTCGATCGACATCGAAGACGATGGCTCGATCAAGATCTTCGGCGAGTCCAAGGAAGCCGCTGAAGCTGCTCGTCAGCGCGTTCTGGGCATCACCGCAGAAGCCGAGATCGGCAAGATCTACGTCGGCAAGGTCGAGCGCATCGTCGACTTCGGTGCATTCGTCAACATCCTGCCGGGCAAGGACGGTCTGGTTCACATCTCCATGCTCAGCGATGCACGCGTAGAGAAAGTGACCGACATCCTCAAGGAAGGTCAGGAAGTCGAAGTACTGGTGCTGGACGTCGACAACCGCGGCCGTATCAAGCTGTCCATCAAGGACGTTGCTGCTGCCAAGGCCTCGGGCGTCTAAACCCGCGGGTGTGAAGAAAGAGCCCTTCGGGGCTCTTTTTTTTCGCCTTGGAGTTCACTGAGTAGCGGTTAAAAAGCTGAAAGCTCTGCAGGTGAAAGATTGAAGTGAGCAGGGAACTTTTGCGGACTTGCAACTTGCACGCAAAAAACTGTACGAGCGTGCAAACTGCACGATAGTACGGTTTTCGGAGAATTATAAGTTATTGATTTTTAAGTCTTTTATAGCGAGAAGCAGGTTGGCATGACGCCTGCAATATCCCTGTCACCTGCCACCAAGACATTAAATGGTCGCAGACCTTTTCAAAAAACAGGAGTGAATCGTATGAAGAAGTTCGCTATTGCTGCCGCTACTGCTACCGCGCTGACCCTGACCATGGCCAACGCTGCTTTCGCTCAACAGTCCACCCAGGCTCCTATGGTGGTTGCTGCTGGTGAAGTTACTCACGCCAAAGAAGCAACTTCCGACACTTGGATCACCACCAAGGTCAAATCCGATCTGGTCACCGAGAAAGGCATTCCAGGCACCGACATCAAGGTAGAAACCAACAAAGGCGTGGTTTCCCTGTCGTCGACCGTCGCTGTGACTGAAGCACAGAAGGCTACTGCCGTGCGTATCACCAAGGCAATCAAAGGCGTGAAAGCTGTTTCCGCCGATGGCCTGAAAGCCGAGTAAGTTTCATGCGAAGGCCACAGGGATGTGGCCACTCAAAGCCCCGGCGTGCTGCGCCGGGGCTTTTTTATGCCCGCGAATTGGATACCAATCAGTGCCGAATCAGTTACGGCTGCTCTCGATCTCCACCAGACGGCTACCGACGAACTTCAAGTACTGACTCATGCCGTTGGACGGTCCATACACCCATTCTTCGATGGGCAGTTCAACGCGCCGATTGATCGGGCCCGAGCGCTCATAGCCAGTCTGTGCCTTGCTCGCGGGAGCACCACACTTCTGCTCGACCTGAACCGTACGATCATTCAGCGACACCAGAGTACTGCCGCAGCGCATCGTCGAGGCGGCGCCCGCCGTGTCGCACAGCGCCAGTAACAAGGGCGCGCAGCTCATCCAAATCAACTTGTTCATTCGGCATCCAGATGCAGTGGGGTGATGATGCGTCCGTCTTTTTCAGCCTGACCCAGGGCCGCATCGATGAAGTACACGCGCTCGTCAGCCAGTTGGCCCTTGTCGACCAGGAAGTCCTTGATGCTGCCCGCGCGCGCCTGACCCAGCTGGCGCAGCAACGCGTTGTTCGACGCCCACGACTTGAGCACTGCTTCACGCAACTTGTCGGCGCGTGCTTTGCTGTCTAGCTGTTGCCATTCCGCCGGCGGCTGGCCTTTGAGTCGCGTGCGGTAGATGGCTTCGAGCATCGGCGGTTTGTCGTCTTCGGGCACCTGCATCTCGGCAGCCGTGGCCGGGACCTTGTCGCCGCGGCGCTGGGCCATCTTATAGTAGGTGCTCTGGTATTCGCGCTCCAGCCGCTGTTGAGCAATCAGCGGGCCGTCGCTGGCCTGGGCGCTGGTGCCCTCGATTTCCAGACGCAAGGTCGGACGTTCCTTCAAGGCGGTCGCCAGCTTCATCAGCGCCGCTTGCGCCTCGGCACTGAGCTCGTCGGAGCCTGGGCGGAACGACACGGTGCTCAGATCCTGCGACCCACCACCACTGACCAGCCCGCCAATGAACTTGAACGGTGCCTGAGCGGCGCGGACCATGAGATTGCGCAGGGTCTGCCAGACGATCGGCATGACGCTGAACTGGGGGCTGTTGAGGTCGCCACTCACCGGCAGCTCGATGGCAATCTTGCCCTCGGAATCCTTGAGCAGCGCAATCGCCAGCCGCAACGGCAGATCCACTGCGTCGGGGCTGTCGACCTTGTCACCCAACTGCAGTTGTTCCACCAGCAGCTTGTTTTCTGCCTTGAGCTGGCCTTTGGTGATCAGGTAGTGCAGATCCAGATTCAGACGGCCCTTGCGAATGCGATAACCGGCGAACTTGCCCGAGTAGGGCGTCAGCGTGGTCAGTTCCACGCGCTTGAAGCTGGTGGTGATGTCCAGGCTGGCCATCGGATCGAAAGGGTTCAGCGCACCGGAAATGGTCACCGGCGCATAGCGATCGACCTTGCCCTGGATGTCGATGCGCGCAGGCTTGGCCTGGCGGTTGTCGATGGTGCCGATGCGCCCGTTGAGTTGCTGGACGGCCGTGGCGAAGTTCGGCGTCAGGCTGAAGTCGGCGAAGTTGGCTGAGCCGTTGTCGATGTCCACGGCGCCGATGCGGATGCCCAGTGGCTTTTCCGAGTTGGCCGGTTTGCCAGCCCGAGCCGGCTCGGCGGGCTGCGCCGGTTGCGGAATCAGCAGGTCGTCGATATTGGTGGTGCGGTCCTCGTTGATCATGAAGCGCGCATACGGCTGCTGCAGCTGGACCCGCTCGATGTCCAGGCGATCGCCGTGGCGATACTCCAGACCGGTCAGGGTCAGGTGCTGCCATTTGACGAAGTCGCGCTCCTTGAGCGTATCGAGCGTGTGCAATTGATCGACTTCGGCGCGACCGGATACGGTCATGGCTAGGGGTTCGGTGCCGGTCAGTTGCACATAGAGATCGCTGTCGAGCATGCCGCTGCGCAGTTCCAGACGAATCAGCGGACTGATGTAGGCCTGCGCGATACGCAGGTCGATGTCCTGAGTGCTGACCTTCATGCGGGCAGCAACCGGCGCCAGACTGACCTCGCCGCTGGCCTGTACACGACCTTGCTTGCCCAGGCCGGTATCGAGCTTGAGGGTGAAGGGCGCGCCGTTGAGGCTGTCGAAGTCATGCAGGTCCAGGTTGAGTGGACCCACGTTTACGGCGACCTCATCGGTAGGCACACGGTCGGCCAGATGCACCTGGTAGTCACGCAGCTGGACATCCTTGAGCAGCACCTGCCAGGGCTTGGCCGGCGAATTCGTCGGTTCTTTGGGTGCTGGCTGCTGCGGTGCCGAGCTTGCGAACAGCTTCTGCCAGTCGAGCTGCCCATCCGCCTCGCGGGCGGCCCAGGTTTCCAGCTTGTGACTGCGTATCCGACCGACACTGACCTGTTGCTTGACCAGGTCGACCGATGTGTCGCTGACGTCCAGGCGCTCGAGTCGAGCCAGGGGACGTCCATCGGGAGCTGCGATCGCGAAGGGCGCGACGCTAAGGGCCACCTTGTCCAGTTTCAGCTCGGTCTGCTTGGCCAGATTGAGGTTGTAATCGGCACTCAGGGTGAACACGCCCTTTTCCAGCACCAACGGCACGCTGTCGCGCACGTACGGCCACCAGACGCTCATCTGCGCATCGGTCACCTTCAGCGATCCCTGGGACGACACCGGGCTCAGGCCGATCCGGCCACGCCAGTCGATACGACCGCCCTGAGGGCTGTTGGCAACCAGGGTCATGTCGGCATGATCGTCTGGCAGCGTGCTGAGGTTCTGCAGCTCCAGATTCATCGAGTCGTATAGAAATTCGATGGGTTGGCTGGGGCGCAGATCCTTGAAATGCAAACGCCCATCGACCAGCTTGATGCTGCCGATGCGCAAGGCGAAGGGCTCGGAAGGCGCGTCCTGCTCGGCAGCGGTATCGCTGGCCGGAAGCTTGAACAGAGCGCTCAGGTTCAGTTTGCCGCTTTTGTCGAACAGTACTTGAGTCTGCGGTCTGTCCAGTTCCACTGCGACCAGATGCAAGGCGCCGGTCCATAGGCTGTCCACTTGCAGGTTGGCGTACAGCCGCTCGAAACCGATCTGTTCGGCGCCAGGCTCGCCGATCTTCAGCCCCCACAGGGTCAGCTCGAGACTGAACGGATTGAACTCCAGCCGCTGCAACTGTGCAGGCACGGTGGAGTAGGCCGCTAGCTGCTGATTGGCTACCCGCAGCGCTACGCCGGGCAGGATCAGAAAACCGAGCATCGCGTACAGCGCAACCAGCGCCACTAGGGTGGCAGCGGTGCGTTTCAATCCTTTGGACATGGAAATGGGGCCATCTGACGTGATCGGAGGTGCTTGGAGTATGGCACGTCAATGTGGTTCCTATGACTCAGCCCGCGTAAGTCATGGAATTTTCACCAGTTGATGTAGGAAAATTAGAAATTCAGGATCAGCGTCTTCAAGGGTGGCTGGCCGTCGCTTGAGGGGAAATCGGCCGCTGGCGCCAGTACCGAACACTCGCGTACAGGCCGACCGGCTTTTTCGGCGCAGCGCAGCACCTGACCGCGCCAGTCGTCCAGATTGACCTTTGCCAGGTTGTTGCAGCAGACCAGCACACCGTTCTCGGCGGTGGCGAGAATGGCCGGTTTGAGCAGGCTCTGATAATCGCGCAGCAGATCGACCGTACCGAATGCACTTTTTGCCCAGGCCGGTGGATCGAGAAAGACCAGGTCGTACTGACGCTGCGGCAAGCGCGGGTAGGCTGGCAGCTTCTGGCCTCGGCGCGCGGTGATCGGCAGGCCGGCCAACTGGCGTATGGCCGGGAAATAGTCCGACTGGATGAACTGCATGGGCGCAAGCTCGGGGTTCAGCGCCCCGTTCTCGGCACCGACCGCCAGGTTACCTTCGGCAAAGTCCAGGTTGCACACCTCACGGGCACCGCCTGCCGCTGCACTCAAGCCAACGCCGCAGGTATAGGCGAACAGGTTCAACACGCTTTTGCCGGCACTGTGCTGCTTGACCCAGCCGCGCGCATCGCGCAGGTCTAGAAACAGCAACGGGTCCTGGCCAGGATGACGGCCACGCACGCGATAGTTCAGGCCCCATTCACGTCCAACCAGGTCCACCAGCGCGGCGTCTTCGGCGCGATACACCGTGTCTTCCCGATCAATCCGCGAATTGCCCCGTGACCTGTCGTTGTACACCAGCAGTAGCGGTGTCTGCAGATGCTGCTCGACCGCACCGTGCACGGCCAACAGGTCTTCGCGCTCCAGCGTCTGGTGGAAGCTTTGCACCAGCAACTGTGGGCCATAGCGGTCGACGGTCAGGCCACTGGCCCCTTCCTGGCTGCCGTGGAACAGTCGATAGCAATCGGTACCCTGTTCATGCAATGAGTCGAGCAATGACGAACGAGCGTCGAGGGCGGCGCGCAGCGCCTGGATCAAAGCGGGCATGCACGGCGCCTGACGAAAAAAGGAGGGTGGCAATTCTACCTCAATTGCCCGGTGCTGCGAGGGATCGCACGGTCGCGGCGCTGTCCAGCAGCGTCGCGACCGTGTGAGGGTCAGCCGCGGTGACGGCCGCGGAAGTAGTTGATCAAGCCTTGGGTCGAAGCATCCTCGGCAGTCGTTTCGTTTTCACCGATCAGACGCTGGTAGACACCCTTGCCCAATTCCTTGCCCAGTTCCACGCCCCACTGATCGAAGGCGTTGATGCCCCACAGCACGCTCTGCACGAACACCTTGTGCTCATACATTGCAACCAGCGCGCCCAGGCGACGTGGGCTGATGCGCTCGACCACCAGGGTGTTGCTCGGACGGTTGCCGGGAATGACCTTGTGCGGCGCCAGCTTCTGCACGTCTTCCTCGGCCATGCCGCGTTCGCGCAGTTCGGCTTCCGACTCGCTGCGGCTCTTGCCCAGCATCAGCGCCTGGCTCTGCGACAGGCAGTTGGCGAACAGCCACTGATGGTGGTCGGCAACCGGGTTGAAGCTGACCACCGGGACGATGAAGTCGGCCGGGATCATGTGAGTGCCTTGATGCAGCAGCTGGTGATACGCATGCTGACCGTTGCAGCCGACGCCGCCCCAGATGACCGGGCCGGTATCGATATTCACCGGCGTGCCGTCCTGGCGTACGCTCTTGCCGTTGGATTCCATGTCCAATTGCTGCAGGTGCTTGGTGATGTTGCGCAGGTAGTGGTCGTACGGCAGGATCGCGTGGCTCTTGGCATCCCAGAAGTTGCCGTACCACACGCCCAGCAGGGCCAGCAGCACCGGCATGTTCTGTTCGAACGGCGCCGACTGGAAATGCTGGTCCATGGTGTAGGCGCCCGACAGCAGCTCCTTGAAGTTGGCCATGCCGATCGACATGGCGATCGGCAAGCCGATGGCCGACCACAGCGAATAGCGCCCACCCACCCAGTCCCACATCGGGAAGATGTTTTCCTCGCGGATACCGAACTCCACAGCGGCGGCATTGTTGCTCGACACGGCGATGAAGTGACGGTACAGCTCGGCTTCCGAACCACCCTGTGCCAGGTACCAGCCCCGCGCGGCCTGGGCGTTCTTCAAGGTTTCCAGGGTGCTGAACGACTTGGAGGAAACGATGAACAGGGTCGTCTCGGCACGCAGCTTGGCCGACAGCTCGTGGAATTCGCTGCCGTCGATGTTGGCCAGGTAGTGACAGCGCACGCCTTTTTGCGCGTACGGCAGGAGGGCTTCGGAGACCAGCTCAGGGCCGAGGAAGGAGCCACCGATACCGATGTTCACCACGTCGGTGATCGGCTTCTCGGTATAGCCGCGCCACAGGCCGTCATGGATGCGCGTGACCAGCTCGGTGATCTGGTTGAGAACCTTGTGCACGTCCGGCATCACGTTGACGCCATTGACGTTGAGCTTGTCGCCAACCGGACGGCGCAGCGCGGTGTGCAGAGCCGGGCGACCTTCGGAAGCATTGAGCAGCTCGCCGGCGAACATCGCTTTGATGGCGCCTTGCAGATCCACTTCGTTGGCCAACTCGACCAACAGGTCGCGGGTCTGCGTGTCGATCAGGTTTTTCGAATAGTCGAGGAACAGGCCGCAGGCGCTCAGGGAGAAATGCTCGAAACGCTGAGGGTCGGCGTTGAAGGCATCGCGCATGCTGAAGTCTTTCATGGCAGCGCGGTGCTGGGTTAGCGCCTGCCAAGCGGGCAGGGTAGTCACATCGTGCGGGGTTCGGTAGTACGCCATCGCTGCAAATTTCCTTTTTCTTGAACTGCCTTTGGACATTGGAACGCTCGGCCGGTTGCGTGCCTGTTGCATCAAAAGATCCAACAGGCGGCCAGGGTCATTGCGGGCCACTGATCGGCTGCCAATGCACGGTTCGGACGCTGCACCACCTTAAACCGCCGCGCGCATTCTGTCTGCGCCTAGTGGCCGGTGCGTGAACGACTTTCGAGCGGTCGCGGTTCAGCCGTGCTGAGGATCGTGATCGAGGTCCAGGTGCAGGTTGTCGATCAGTCGCGTGGTACCCAGGTTGGCCGCGACCAGAATGACCAGATCGCGGTCATCGGCCGTGGCTGGCCGCAGGGTCAGTGCGTGACGTACTTCCAGATACTCGGGCACGAAGCCCGCTTGTGCAATGACTTGCCTGGCCTGGTCCAGCAGCAGCGGATAGTCGCGACGACCCTGGCTGATCTGTGCCGCCACCTGACTGAGCACCTGGTACAGCAGCGGTGCCTGGGCACGTTGTTCTTTGCTCAGATAACCGTTGCGCGACGACAGCGCCAGGCCGTCTTCGGCACGCACGGTCGGCTCACCGATGATCTGGATCGGCATGTTGAGATCGCGCACCAGCGCCCGAATGACCGCCAGTTGCTGATAGTCCTTCTGACCAAAGACGGCCAGATCCGGCTGGACCATGTTGAACAGCTTGCTGACCACCGTCGTCACGCCTTCGAAGTGGCCGGGACGGCTGGTACCGCACAGACCTTCGGACAGTTGAGGAACGCTCACACGGGTCTGCCCGGCCATGCCGTCGGGGTACATCTCGGCAGCCGAAGGTGCGAACAGCAGACTGCAGCCTGCCTGCACCAGCCGCTCCTGATCGGCAGCCAGGGTACGCGGGTATTTGTCCAGATCTTCGCTGGGTCCGAACTGCAACGGGTTGACGAAGATACTGGCCACCACGAAATCGACACGCTGGGTGGCCTTGGCGACCAGCGCCGCATGGCCGCTGTGCAGGTTGCCCATGGTCGGCACCAGGCCGATACGCTTGCCTTCGCCACGGGCGCGGGCCACGGCGGCGCGCAGTTCACGGACGGTCTTGACGGTGTTCATGAGGCGAATCCATGTTCAGGTGCAGGGAAATCAACCGCCTTGACGGCGTTCACATAGGCGCGCAGGGCGCCTTGAATATCGCTCTGCCCGGTCATGAAGTTTTTCACGAAGCGTGGCACGCGGCCGCTCAACGACAACCCGAGCATGTCGTGCAGCACCAGCACCTGGCCATCGACGGCGCTGCCGGCGCCGATGCCGATGACCGGAATCTTCACCGCCTGGGCAATGTCGGCTGCCAGTTCGACGGGCACGCACTCGAGCAGCAGCATGGCCGCGCCGGCCTGTTCCAGGGCGATGGCATCGGCACGCATCTGGCGTGCCTGGATATCCTGGCGTCCCTGCACCTTGTAGCCGCCGAGCAGGTTGACCGATTGTGGGGTCAGGCCCAGGTGGACACACGCGGGAACACCCCGCTCGGCGAGAAGGCGGACCGGCTCGGCGAGCCAGGCAGCCCCTTCGAGCTTGACCATGTGTGCCCCGGCCTGCATCAGCAAAGCGCTGTTGGCCAGCGTTTGCTCGCTGGTGGCATAGGCCATGAAAGGCAGGTCGGCCACGATGAACGCGCCTTGGTTGCCACGTTTAACGCTGCCCACATGGTAGGCCATGTCGGCAACGGTCACGGGCAATGTGCTGTCATGCCCCTGCAAAACCATGCCCAGCGAATCGCCCACCAGCAACACTTCGACACCCGCCGCACAGGCGGCGTGGGCGAACGTTGCGTCGTAGCAGGTCAGCATGGTGATCTTTTCACCCTTGAGCTTGAGGCTCTGCAGGGTGGTCAGGGTGATTTCGGGCATGAAAAAAATCCTCGGACTGGCGCTGTGTCGACACAACATCATCTGTCGTGATGTTTGGAAACCCACGCATAAACGTTGGTTTCGCGCCGTTTGGCACCTCAGGGTGCAACGGGCCGCCTATAGTCGTGAGCACGACCGGGGAAGTCAATTGGGTTGAAGGCCTCTTCGCGGGCAGAGCCCACTCCCACAGGTCCGGAAGCCCAATCCAACACGTTCTTTGTGGGAGCGGGGCGGGCGGCGAGCCCTCTGCCCGGGAAGAGACCTCACCGGCGCTACAGCTTGTCCAGCCCCACGAACGGGCAGGCAGCCAGAAGCGCGCGCAGGCTGCGGCCATCGGCCAATACGAATGCCTCGTCCACCAGCTCGGCCAACGGATACAGCACGAACGCGCGTGCGTGCAGATGGTAGTGCGGCACCTTGAGGCGAGGCTCGTCGATCACCCGATCGGCATAGGTGATGATGTCCAGGTCCAGAGTACGCGGCCCCCAGCGCTCGCCACGCTCACGGCCTTGATCGCTCTCGATCGCCTGCAGTGCGTCGAGCAATGCCAGTGGGGCCAGCTCGGTGTCCAGCGCCGCCACGGCATTGGTGTAGCGAGGCTGGCCTGGCAGCAGTGAATCGCTGGTATAGAACGATGAAGTTTCGACCAGTCGGGTATCCGGCAGCCCAGCCATGGCGTGCAGGGCATCTCGCAGTTGCCGTTGCGGGCTGTCCAGATTGCTGCCCAGCCCGATGTGTATCCGCACCATGCTTATTCGTCGGCCTCGCCACGCTTGCTGCGTTTGGCGCCGGTACGACGACGCTTGCGTGGCGCGCCAGACTCGTCCTTGCCACCCAGGTCGGCGATCATGTCGCGGCGTTCACTGTCGTTGCAGTCCTGATAGTCGGTCCACCATTCGCCCAGGCCGTCGGTTTCTTCGCCGGCCTTTTCGCGCAGCAACAGGAAGTCGTAGCCGGCGCGGAAACGTGGATTGTCGAGCAACAGGTCGGCGCGCTTGCCACTGCGCCGCGGCAGACGTTCCTGCATGTCCCAGATCTCGCGGATCGGAATGGTGAAACGTTTGGGAATGGCGACGCGTTGGCACTGTTCGGCAATCAGCTCGTGCGCTGCCTCCTGCATCGCCGGGATCGGTGGCATGCCGCGGCTTTGCAGGCGCAGTACGCGCGCTGGCAGCGCCGGCCAGAGCAGGGCGGCGAACAGGAAGGCAGGGGTGACCGGCTTGCCTTGCTTGATGCGCAGGTCGGTATTGCGCAACGCCTCGCTGATCAGCGTGTGCGTGTAGGTCGGCGTGTCTTCCAGAGCCTGGGTGGTGGCCGGGAACAACGAGTCGAACAGTTGCAGATCGACCAGCATCTCGAAGGTGTCAGCCGCGTAGCCGGACAGGAATAGCTTGAGTACTTCCTCGAACAGGCGTGCCGAGGGTATCTCGCGCAGCATCGGCGCCAGTTCGCGAATCGGCGCAGCGGTGTGCTTCTCGATGCCGAAGTCCAGCTTGGCGGCGAAGCGCACGGCGCGCAGCATCCGCACCGGATCTTCCTGATAGCGCTGGGTCGGATCGCCGATCAGGCGAATCAGGCGGTTGCGCACATCGTGCACGCCATTGGCGTAGTCCAGGATCCGTTCGCTGACCGGATCGTAGTACAAGGCATTGATGGTCAGGTCGCGGCGCTGGGCGTCGTCTTCCAGGGTGCCGTAGACGTTGTCGCGCAGGATGCGCCCGCTTTCGCTGCTTGAGGAGCGATGGACATCCTGTTCGTCATCTTCTTCCGGATGATTGGCACGGAAGGTTGCGACTTCGATGATCTCGCGGCCGAAATGGATATGTACGAGCTTGAAGCGCCGGCCGATCACGCGCGCGTTGCGGAACTCGGCACGGACCTGTTCGGGCGTGGCGCTGGTGGCGACGTCGAAATCCTTGGGCACGATGCCCAGCATGAGGTCACGTACGCAACCGCCTACCAGATAGGCCTGATAACCCGCGCTCTGCAGGCGCTCGACGATGCCCACGGCGTGGCGGCTGAACTGGCTGCGTTGCAGCGAGTGTTGACCAGCATTGAGCACTTCGGGCGTGGTGCGCCGGTGCTGCGGGTGACGCGCGGGAGTATTCAAAGACTTGAACAGCTTCTTCAGCATGGGATGCACTGTTTGAAGGGATTTTCGGCCATATACGAAGAACGACCGCATGATGGGCGGGGATTCTAGCATTTAGTCGAGGGATGGTGTAGGAGGCAGCGCCGGTCGGCGCAAGCGGCAGGACAAAAGCCGGAAACTACAAGGGGAGCCGAAGCTCCCCAAGAAGTAGTTGCGTGCTCTGTTTTTATTTTTTGTCGGGCTTCTTGTTTTTGTTGAGTGCCCTGTCCACCGAACCTGGGTTCGGGGGTGGCTCCCTATTCGGGAGCAAGAGCAAACGGATTGCTTTGGTCGCTGTGCTGTGATGATCGCGGTGATCCAACCAGTTCTGGCTTCTGCTTCAAAGCAGTTGTTGTAGTTCTCTGCCTGGCTGCGGGTTTCCCCAAAAACAACGCCTCTCCAAAAGAATCAGTTAGCTGCGCCTCCGCCGTGTTGTTCTTGTTATGCGTGAGTCGATTCGTCTTGTTCTTGTTATGGGTTTGCTTGCTTGTTGTTGTTCTTGTACCAGAGATATAGCAGGTCCCATGCCAACTTTTGCGAGTCCCTGTAGAACGGGGCTTTGCGGGTAAAAGGCCGGTGGTCGAGGGTCAGAATCGACCCGGGATTCGTTACCGATGGAACCGTGTTTTGTTACGTCGCAGGCCTAGGGTAACAGTTTGTCACGGCTACCCGTCAAGCCGCGAAACCCGCGGGCTAGAGCTGAAACGTATCAGCTTTCACTGGCCACACTCGACTTGCGCCGCGGGATGCCCAGGCGCTGTCGACGCTCCCACAGACACTTGCGGCTGACGCCCAATTTGCGCGCCAATTCGGTCTCGGTCATGTGGTCTTGATGCTCCAGCACGAAGTGCTGGAAATAATCTTCCAGAGAAAGATCTTCGGTGGGGTCGTGAGCGGTGTTGTTGGCCCCGTTCGGTTGGGAAGGCAGGCCGACGAAGTCATCGGTGTCCTGCAGATCGGCGAGTTCGATGTCGATGCCCAGCAGCTCGGCCGATATCTCGGTGCTCTCGCTGAGGATCACCGAGCGCTCGACGGCGTTTTCCAGTTCGCGTACGTTGCCCGGCCAGGAATACTGCCGAATCGCCTGCTCGGCATCGGCGGCGAAACGCAGGTCGGTACGTCCGATCCGGGCGCTCTGGCGAATCAGGAACGCCTTGGCGATCTCGCCGACATCGGCACCGCGCTCGCGCAATGGCGGCAGCTTCAGCGCGATCACGTGCAGGCGGTAATAGAGGTCCTCACGGAACTGGCCCAGCTTGGCCAGGCTTTTCAGGTCACGGTGAGTCGCGGCAATCAGGCGAACGTCGACTTTCTGCGACTGTACCGAGCCCACGCGGCGAATCTCGCCTTCCTGCAAGACCCTGAGCAGACGTGCCTGAGCCTCTAGGGGCAGCTCGCCGATCTCGTCGAGAAACAGCGTTCCGCCATCGGCGGCTTCGACCAGCCCGGCACGCCCGGCGCTGGCGCCGGTGAAGGCACCTTTCTCATGGCCGAACAGTTCGGACTCGATCAAGGTTTCCGGGATCGCGGCACAGTTGACCGAGATCATCGGCGCCTTCGCACGTTTGGACAGGTTGTGCAGGGCTCGGGCGACCAGTTCCTTGCCAGTGCCCGATTCGCCCTGGATCAACACGTTCGAATCGGTCGGAGCCACCTTGCGGATCTTGCTGTAGAGATCCTGCATGGGCGGGCAGGAGCCGATGATGCCGATATCGCCATTGGCGTTCTGCGCGGCTGGTTTGTCGGCGCCTGGCTTGTTTGCCGGCCGTTCGACGGCCGCCGCCGGTGCGCTTTGCCGATCGCGCAGGATGCGTGCGGCAGCCTGGAGCATTTCATCGTGATCGAAGGGCTTGGCGATGTAGTCGACCGCGCCCATCTTCATCGAGTCAACCGCCGAGCGCAGGCTGGCGTAGCTGGTCATGATGAGTACCGGAGTGCCTTCGCCCAGCTTGATCAGCTCGGTGCCTGGCGCACCGGGCAGGCGCAGGTCGCTGATGATCAGGTCGAACGATGGAATGCTGAACCGCTCCTGTGCTTCCTGCACGGAGCCGGCCTCACTGACCTGATACTGGTTGCGTTCGAGCAGGCGACGCAGGGCAGATCGAATGATGGTTTCGTCTTCGACGATCAAAATATGCGGCATTGATTCTATTCTCTCGACGGTCTCAGTTCACAGCGGACGTCGCTTCGACATGACGCGGCAATGTCACCCGAATCCGGGTACCGCGCTGGCTCTGGATATCGGCCGGGCTGTCGATGGTGATCTGTCCATAATGCTCTTCAACGATGGAATAGACCAGAGCGAGCCCCAGTCCGGTCCCTTCGCCCGGATCCTTGGTGGTGAAGAACGGTTCGAATAACCGGTCCATGATGTTCTTGGGAATGCCGCTGCCCTCGTCTTCGACGATGAGGTCGACGGTCTGTTCGCTCGCCTCGGTCTTGACGCGTACCGCGCCGCCGGCCACCGAGGCGTCCCGCGCATTGGACAACAGATTGATCAGCACCTGTGCCAGGCGTTGTGGATCGCCCACGGCCCAGTGCTCGGGGTCGCACAGGTTGTAGAACTGGATCTCGAAGTTGCGGCGGTTCAGGGCCAGCAGGCCAATGGCATCCTGCGCCACCTGGGCCAGGTTGACCGGCTCATCGCTGTGCTGGTGTCCACCGGCATGGGCAAAACTCATCAGCGACTGGACGATGCGCGACACGCGCTTGGTCTGTTCGAGAATCTGGCTGCTCAGTTCGGTGATCTCGGCGTCTTCCTCGCGCTCTTCGCGCAGGTTCTGCGCCAGGCAGGCGATGCCGGTGATCGGGTTGCCGATCTCGTGGGCCACCCCGGCCGCCAGCCTGCCGATGCTGGCCAGGCGTTCGGAATGCACCAGCTTGTCTTCGAGCATCTGCGTTTCGGTCAGGTCCTCGACCAGCACCACCAGGCCACTGTTGCCCGGTGCCAGTGGCTCATCGATGGCGGCCTTGTGCAGGTTCAGCCAACGGGTCTGCCCATCCAGAGCCAAGCGTTGCTTGTGCAAATGTTCGTCGGGCACGTTGATGAAGTCGATCAGCAGGCTGCGCCATGGCTGGCTGATGGTCACCAGGCGCGAGCCGACCACGTGCTGGGCAGGCACCCCGGTCAGGTCCTCCATGGCCTTGTTCCACATCAGGATCTCCTGATCCTTGGCCAGCGAGCAGACGCCCATGGGCAACTCCTGCAGGGTCTGGCGGTGGTAGCGACGCAGCGCATCCAGCTCGGCGGCCAGGCCGGTCAGGCGCGAGTGGTAGTCTTCCAGGCGGCTTTCGATGAAGTGGATGTCTTCGGTCACATAGTTTTCGCTGCCCGACTTGTAGGGCAAAAACGTCTCGACCATGTCCTGGGCCACGCTGGGGCCCATGAGGCCGGACAGGTTGGCCTCGATCCGGTCACGCAGAC
This sequence comes from Pseudomonas sp. PS01301, assembly GCF_029960215.1. Taxonomy (NCBI): domain Bacteria; kingdom Pseudomonadati; phylum Pseudomonadota; class Gammaproteobacteria; order Pseudomonadales; family Pseudomonadaceae; genus Pseudomonas; species Pseudomonas sp. PS01301. The sequence goes on from NZ_JASCPM010000030.1 coordinate 42,596, forward strand.
GGCGCAAGGCGTAGGGCCGTCGCTCGTCGAAGGGCAGGTAGAGATCACGCAGGGCTTGTTCCACCTCCCGCTGGGCAGCCTTGGCGCCCAGCGGTTTGGCCAGCTGCGTGGCGAACTCCTGGGGCGAGGCGGCGTGCAGCTCGCGGCGCTGCGGGCGGCGTACGTTGTCCACCGCACAGGCTTCGGCGGCACTGACCTCTTCGGTGCTGGCAGCGGTGAACAGCGAGATCAGCGTGAACAGCAAGACGTTGGCCGCCAGCGAAGCAATGGCTGCCATGTGCCAGCTGGTGTCGTCGAGCACGTAGATCATGTTCAAGCGCGGAATGTAGAAGCCTTGCAGGTTGCCGATCAGCGGCAAGAGCATGGTCACCATCCAGACCGCCATGCCCGCCAACAGACCGGCGATGAACCCACGGCGATTGGCCGTGGGCCAGTACAGCACCGACAGCACACCCGGCAGGAACTGCAGCGTGGCCACGAAGGCGACGATACCCAGGTGAGCCAGGTCCTGCTTGGCGCCCAGCAGCAGGTAGAAGGCATAGCCGGCCATGATGATGGCGACGATCAAGGCTCGACGCGTCCACTTCAGCCAGCGATAGATATTGCCTTCGGCCGGCGGCTGGTACAGCGGTAGCACCAGGTGGTTGAGCATCATGCCCGACAGCGCCAGGGTGGTGACGATGATCAGCCCACAGGACGCAGAGAGCCCGCCGACATACGCCAGCAGCGCCAGCGCCTGGCTATTGGCGGCGATGCCAACCCCTAGCGTGAAGAATTCCGGATTGGTGGTAACGCCCAGGCGCAGGCCCGCCCAGAGGATCAGCGGCACCGCCAGACTCATCAGCAGCAGGAACAGCGGCAGCCCCCAACTGGCGCTGACCAGCGCACGGGGGTTGAGGTTCTCGGTGAAGACCATGTGGTACATGTGCGGCATGACGATCGCCGACGCGAAGAACACCAGCAGCAGCGTGCGCCAGGGCCCCTCTTGCAGGGGCGCATGCAGCGAAGCCAGCGCGGTCTGGTTCTGCAGCAACCATTGCTCCAAATCGTGCGGGCCGTCGAATACACCGTACAGGGCGTATAGGCCGATACCGCCCACCGCGATCAGCTTGATCACCGATTCGAAGGCAATGGCAAACACCAGTCCCTCGTGCTTCTCGCGGGTCGCGATATGACGCGAGCCGAAAAAGATCGTGAACAAAGTGATGAGCACGCAGAAGCTCAACGCCACTCGATTCTGCACCAGCTCGCCGGTCATGATGCCGATGGAATCGGCAACCGCTTGAATCTGCAGCGCCAGCAACGGCAGTACGCCGACCAGCATGAACACGGTAGTCAGCGCGCCGGCCCAGGTGCTGCGGAAGCGAAAGGCGAACAGGTCGGCCAGCGATGACAGCTGATAGGTGCGCGTGACCTTGAGTATCGGATACAGCAGCACCGGCGCCAGCAGAAAGGCGCCGGACACTCCCAGGTAGCAGGCCAGAAAACCATAGCCATACTGATAGGCCAGGCCAACCGTGCCATAGAATGCCCAGGCGCTGGCGTAGACGCCCAGTGACAGGGTGTAGGTCAACGGATGGCGAATGATCGCCCGCGCGATCATGCCGCGTTCGCTGACCCAGGCTACCGCGAACAGCACCAGCAGGTAGGCCGCGCTGACCAGCAACATCTGGGTAAGGCTAAAGCTCATCGGCATCACGCTGGCTCTGCAGGATAAAGGTCACCACGATCAGAATCAGCCATAGCAGGTAGGGTCGATACCACGCACCGGTGGGCTCGATCCACCAGTCCATGATGGCGGGGGAGAACAGGTAGATCCCCACCACCAGAAGCAGGACCAATCGATAGATATACATGCTGGCCTCAGGGTAGGGTCGTGTGCAAAAACGGTGCGGCGATGGTAGCGGATCGGCGTGTCGCTGCGAAGGGGCGGGTATGACCCGGCTGCCGATCACTCGCCCAGCTGCGCCTCTGCCACCGTGCGCACACGGGGAATCGCATCACTGTTCCAATGCGCCACGCCCCAGCCCAGCACATCCTGAACGCTGCCGTCGGCCAGATCGGCCTCAGGTGCCTGGCCCAGCGCGCGCAGGGCACGCACCAGCAGGGGAGCTGCCTGATCCGGATCCAGGGGAGGAGATCGGTAACTTTTGCCCAGCTTGTTGCCATCGGGCTGAATGATCAAAGGGACATGCAGGTACCGCGGTTGTGGTAACCCCAGCAACTCCTGCAGATACAGATGGCGCGGTGTCGAATCCAGCAGGTCGGCACCGCGAACGATATCCGTCACCCCCTGCCAGGCATCATCCAGCACCACCGCCAGTTGATAGGCATACAGACCGTCGCGACGACGGATGACGAAGTCCCCCGACTCGTGGCCCAAATGCTGCGAATACGCACCCTGCACTCGGTCCTCGAAGCGATACAGCAGTTCCGGAACGCGCACGCGGATGGCTGCATCCTCGGTCGAGTGCCCGGCATTGCGACAGGTGTCGGGATAGATGCCTTGATAGGGTTCCAGCTGTTTGCGCGAGCAGGTACAGGCATAGGCCAGCCCCTGTGCGAGCAAGCGATCGATCACCTGCTGGTAGGCGTCATGACGCAGGCTCTGATAGACCACCTCGCCATCCCAGTGCAACCCGTAGCTGTCCAGCGTCTGGAGGATGGCTGCCGGGGCACCGGCGACTTCCCGCGGCGGATCGAGGTCCTCCATGCGCACCAGCCAGCGACCGCCCGCAGCGCGTGCGTCCAGCCAGGACGCCAGGGCGGCCACCAGGGAGCCGAAATGCAGGTAGCCGCTCGGAGTCGGGGCGAAGCGACCTATATAAGGAGGGGTTGTCATGGGTGCAGGATTCTACGGGCAATACAGATACAAAGGGGCGCCGTGGCGCCCCTTTGTCGACAGGTCATTTGCCGACCTGTTTTTCCTTGATTTCCGCCAAGGTCTTGCAGTCGATGCACAGATCGGCGGTCGGACGTGCCTCAAGGCGGCGAATGCCGATCTCGATGCCGCAGGATTCGCACCAGCCGTACTCTTCGTCCTCGATCAACTGCAGCGTCTTGTCGATCTTCTTGATCAACTTGCGTTCACGATCGCGAGCGCGCAATTCGAGGCTGAATTCCTCTTCCTGACTGGCCCGATCGGCCGGGTCAGGAAAGTTGGCGGCTTCGTCCTTCATGTGGTCGACGGTGCGATCCACTTCCTGCATCAAGTCCTGTTTCCACTTGTTCAGGATCTTGGTGAAGTGAGCACGCATCGGCTTGCCCATGTACTCCTCGCCCTTCGTCGGAACGTAGGGAGCGAAACCGGACAAGTTGCCAGTGTTTTGTTGCTTTTCATTGGTGGGCATGAATCAACCGCCTCTCGCTCTACTAATCCATTGCGCAGGATGATCCTTCTCCGGCACCCGCCGGCCCTGCGACTGCAAGCCGGCGAACTTACCAGATCGAACCAGCACGCGCTACTCCCGGTTGTCGTGCCTGGAACGCCTGCGTCGCAGGCACGATGTGGTGGGTTTCGATCGCGCGTTCGGTGAAACGTTCGATGCAAAGGTTCGGTAGAATCGGCTTTTTTCGCTGCCACAAGGAATCCCCATGGCTCCGCTCTACAGCGCACGCAGTCGCGCCATCGAACCGTTTCACGTGATGGCGCTACTGGCCCGGGCCAATGAACTGCAGAGCCAGGGGCACGATGTGATCCACCTGGAAATCGGCGAGCCGGACTTCACCACGGCCGCCCCCATCGTTGCTGCCGGACAGGCCGCATTGGCCGCCGGGCATACCCGCTACACCGCTGCACGGGGGCTGCCGGCGCTGCGCGAAGCCATCTCCGGGTTCTATCGACAGCGCTACGACCTGGACATCGACCCCCAGCGCATCATGATCACCCCAGGCGGCTCGGGCGCCTTGCTGCTGGCGGCCAGCCTGCTGGTCGATCCCGGCAAGCACTGGCTTCTGGCCGACCCCGGCTACCCGTGCAATCGGCACTTCCTGCGCCTGGTCGAAGGCGCTGCCCAACTGGTCCCGGTGGGTCCTGCACAGCGCTATCAACTCAACGCCCAACTGGTGGCGCAGCACTGGGACGAGCACAGCGTCGGAGCCTTGGTGGCGTCCCCGGCCAACCCCACCGGCACGTTACTGGATCGCGACGAATTGCGTGCCTTGAGCCAGGCCGTGAAGGATCGCCAGGGCCATCTTGTGGTCGACGAGATCTATCACGGTTTGACCTATGGCACGACCGCCGCCAGTGTGCTGGAAGTGGATGACGATGCCTTCGTCCTAAATAGTTTTTCCAAGTATTTCGGGATGACCGGTTGGCGCCTCGGCTGGCTGGTTGCACCCCCGCAGGCTATCCCCGAACTGGAAAAACTGGCGCAGAACCTGTACATCAGCGCCCCGAGCATGGCGCAGCATGCGGCACTGGTCTGCTTCGAGCCGGCCACGCTGGAGATCTTCGAACAGCGCCGCGAAGCATTCGGCCAGCGCCGCGATTATCTGTTGCCTGCGCTGCGCGACTTGGGCTTCGCCATTGCCGTCGAGCCTGAAGGCGCCTTCTACCTGTACGCCGATATCAGTGCATTCAGCGACGATGCCTTCGCATTCTGCCAATATTTCCTGGAAACCGAGCACGTGGCCTTCACGCCGGGGCTGGACTTCGGTCGTCACAAAGCGGGCCACCATGTCCGCTTCGCCTACACCCAGAGCCTTCCGCGTCTGGAACAGGCCGTGACGCGGATCGCTCGTGGCCTGCAAAGCTGGCAGGCAAGATGATCTTCTCGCCAGCCTTGGAGCAAGGGCGTCTGATCCAGCGCTACAAGCGGTTTCTCGCCGACATCGAGCTTGAAGACGGCGAGCGGCTGACCATTCACTGCCCCAATACCGGCTCGATGCTCAACTGCATGATGCCCGGCGGTCGCGTCTGGTTCACGCGTTCGAGCGACCCCAAACGCAAGTTGCCGGGTACCTGGGAGATCAGTGAAACGCCGCAGGGCCGATTGGCCTGCATCAATACTGCGCGGGCCAATGCGCTGGTAGAGGAAGCGTTGATCGCCGGCCGGATAGCGGAGCTGGCCGGATTCTCTGCATTCAAGCGCGAGGTGCCCTATGGCCAGGAGCGCAGCCGTATCGACTTCCGTCTGGATTACCCGGATGGCTGCGCGTGGGTCGAAGTGAAGAGCGTAACCCTGGGCTTTGCCGACAGCCGCATCGCAGCGTTCCCCGATGCCGTGACCCAGCGAGGCGCCAAGCACCTGCGTGAATTGGCCGCGCTGGCCCGCAGCGGCGTGCGCGCTGTGCAGCTGTATTGCGTCAACATCGATGGCGTGGACGCCGTAAGACCGGCGTCGGAGATCGACGCAGGCTACGCGCTGGCGTTGCGCCAGGCGGTGGATGCCGGTGTCGAGATGTTGGCCTATGGCGTGCACTTGGATTCGTACGAGATCGTCATCGACCGTTGCCTGCCGGTGATCCTGTAACCCTCGCGGGGCAGGGCGCCACGGATCTCCAGGCAAAAAAAGACCCGGCAAAGTGCCGGGTCAATAACCGTGATTAGCCTGATGAGGAGACATCTGAAAGTCCGAACCAAGGGCCTTCCAGAGATCACCAGTCTCGCGACTGGATGTGATAATCATAACGATTCTCATTTAAGAGTCAAGTGCTCTGCGCATTTATTTGCGTTGGCTGTGCAAAATGGGTCTAGAACCTGCCCGGAGGCAGCAGGGCCGCGACCTGACGGTTCAGGCTCTGCTTGCGTTCGCATGACAATTCGCTCCAGTGCACATCCCGCAATGCTCCTTCGATCGCGTAGAGAAGCACCTTCGAAGCACGAAAGCCGCGATGCCTCACCGCGCAGTACGCCTGTACGGCACCTGCCCGGCGAAGATCGGTAGCATTGTGGATACCGACAGCATGAAGCCATTGAGCGGAGGTCTTGCCCAGATTCTTCAGGGCCAGAAGTTCATCGGTCATCAAACCTCCTGGCGTCGGCCAAGGCATGAGAGGGGGAACGATGGGGCAGGCAGCAGCAACCAGTGTAGCGGCGGCAGACCGGCGTGCCGCGTGGCCGGTCTGCTCGGATCGAGCGCTACGGTGTGTTACAGCCCTGGCAGGCGTTGACGGATCTGCTCCACCAATTTATCCAGACTGCCGCTTTCATGGGTTTCCACGCGACGGGTCTGCAGCAGCTCGGCCTCGCTCAAGGGTTCGCGGCTCGCCTGCTGAGCGTCGATCACCGCCTGGGTGGCATCGGAGGGGTCGTCGGAATGGGCCTGACGCTGCTGCAGCCAGCTGGAAATCACCGCTGCCGGCGCGTTGCAATCCAGGATCAGGAAAGGCACCCCGGTGGACTCGGCGATTTGCGCCGCTGCCGCGCGTTGCTCGGCTTTGAGGTACGTCGCGTCTATCACCACTGGCAGGCCGGCGCGCAGTACGTGTTCTGCCAGCTTGTGCAGATGAAGGTAGGTCGCTTCGCTGGTGCTGGCGTCATACAGGCCCGTCTCGGCGGTCTGGGTGCCGAACAAGCGCTTGCGCTCCACGTCCGAGCGCAGGCGGATCGCACCCAGCGCCTCGACCAGGCGCAGAGCAACGTGACTCTTGCCCACTGCCGATACGCCGCTGGTTATGGCCAGGAAGCGCGAGGGGATGGCGCTGTAGCTTTCCGCCAGGTTGGCGTAGTTGCGGTACTGGCGCAGCGTCGTTGCACGCTGTACGCCGGTGGCGTCCGGCGACAGGCTGAACAGCGCCACCTTGGCCCGCACCAGCGCGCGGTAGGCCTTGTAGAAGTTCAGCAGTTCGAGGCCTTGGTAATCACCGGTCAGTTCCAGGTAATGACTGATGAAACGCCGCGCCAGGCTCTTCAGACCGCGGTCTTCCAGGTCCATGGCCAGAAAGGCGATGTCGGCATAGACGTCGGTGAAACGGAACGGCTCGTTGAACTCGATGCAGTCGAAGATCACCACTTCGCCATCGATGACGGTAGCGTTGCCCAAGTGGATGTCACCATGGCACTCGCGGATGAACCCTTCTTGCTTGCGCAGCGCCAGTAGCGGTTCCAGGCGCACATAACTGCTTTGTGCCCAGGCCTGCAAGGCATCCAGCTGGGCCAGGTCATCCTTGTCGGTGAGGAACGGGCGAATCTGTTCGAAGTTCTGTTCGACCGGAGCCATCGCCGCCTTCGGCGTGCCGGCTTCGTGCGTATCGGCGACCACGGGGGCCGCACGATGGAAGTCGGCAATCTGCCGTGCCAGCGAATCCACATGCGCCTGGGTCAGTTCACCGTTGGCCTGCAGCGTGCTCAACAGATTGCCACCCTCGAACTGGCGCATCTGTAGTGCGTATTCGATCGGCTCACCTTCGCCGCCCAGCACAGGCGCTTCCGCGCTGCCGGTGATCGGCAGCACCTGCAGGTACAGATCGGAGGTCAGGCGCTGATTGAGGCGCAGCTCCTCGGCGCAGAAGTGGGCGCGATCGGCCAGTGCGGAGAAGTCCAGAAACCCGAAGTTCATCGGTTTCTTGATCTTGTAGGCGTAGGGGCCGGTCAGTATCACCCAGGAAATGTGCGTCTCGATGACCTGGAACCCTTCCACCGGATGCGGGTACAGGGCCGGGTTTTGCAGGGCGGCGATCAGGGTCTGGCTCACAGGCGATCCTTCATAGGCTGGGATGATTTCAAGGCCGTCATTATGGCCAGTGTCTGCGGTGATGCAAACCGCCAACGGTCCCTGCCCGCGACAAATCAAAGTGCGTATAATCCGCCGCCATGACTCGAACCCGATCTTCCCGTACCCCTAAAAAACCCCCATCTGGCGGCCTGCGCACCTGGCTCGGCTGGGGCCTCAAGCTGGGCCTGGTAGGCCTGGTGATCCTCGCCGGCTTCGCCGTCTACCTGGACGCCGTTGTCCAGGAGAAATTCTCCGGCAAGCGCTGGACCATCCCGGCCAAGGTGTACGCCCGCCCGCTGGAATTGTTCGTCGGCCAGAAGCTGGCCAAGAATGATTTCCTGACCGAGCTCGATGCGCTCGGCTACCGTCGGCAAACCACCGTCGATGGTCCGGGCACCGACTCGGTCAACGGCAATACGGTCGACCTGAACACCCGTGGCTTCCAGTTCTACGAAGGGCTGGAACAGCCCCAGGCCGTGCGTGTGAAGTTCTCCGGCGATTACGTCTCGGAACTCAGCGGCAGCGGTGGCAAGAAGGTCGCAGTAGTGCGTCTCGAACCGTTGCTGATCGGTGGCCTGTACCCGAAAAACCTCGAGGACCGCATTCTGATCAAGCTCGATCAAGTGCCACCTTATCTGCTCGACACCCTGGTGACCGTCGAGGATCGCGACTTCTACCATCACTTTGGCGTCTCGCCCAAGTCCATCGCCCGCGCCATCTGGGTCAATACCTCCTCCGGCGCCATGCGCCAGGGTGGCAGTACCCTGACCCAGCAGTTGGTGAAGAACTTCTACCTGACCAACGAGCGCAGCCTGACCCGCAAGCTGACCGAAGCGATGATGGCGGTGCTGCTGGAACTGCACTACGACAAGGGTGAAATCCTCGAGGCCTATCTCAACGAGGTTTTCGTCGGCCAGGACGGCCAGCGCGCCGTGCATGGTTTCGGTCTGGCCAGCCAGTTCTTCTTCAGTCAGCCGTTGTCCGAGCTCAAGCTGCACCAGGTGGCATTGCTGGTGGGTATGGTCAAGGGCCCGTCCTCCTATAACCCGCGCCGCAATCCCGAGCGGGCCCTGGAACGCCGCAACCTGGTGCTCGACCTGCTGGCGCAGCAGGGCGTGGCGACTCAGGAGGCGGTCGACGCCGCCAAGAAGATGCCCTTGGGCGTGACCAAGCGCGGCAGCCTGGCCGACAGCTCGTTCCCCGGCTTCCTCGACCTGGTCAAGCGCCAGTTGCGCGACGATTATCGCGACGAAGACTTGACCGAAGAAGGCCTGCGGATCTTCACCAGTTTCGACCCGATCCTGCAGATGAAGGCCGAATCGTCGGTTACCGACACCTTCAAACGCCTGGCCGGGCGCAAAGGCGCCGATGAAGTCGAGGCGGCCATGGTCGTGACCAACCCCGAAAGCGGCGAAGTGCAGGCTTTGGTCGGCAGCCGCGTACCGGGTTTCGCCGGTTTCAACCGCGCGCTCGATGCAGTGCGTCCCATCGGCTCGCTGATCAAGCCGGCGGTGTACCTGACCGCGCTTGAGCAGCCTAGCAAATACACCCTGACCAGTTGGGTGCAGGACGTACCGTTTTCGGTCAAGGGCGCAGACGGTCAGATCTGGAAGCCGCAGAACTACGAACGCAATTCCAATGGCACGGTGTTCCTGTATCAGGGCCTCGCCCATTCCTACAACCTGTCGACGGCCCGCCTGGGCCTGGATCTGGGCGTGCCCAACGTGCTCAAGACCCTCGGCAAGTTGGGTGTGCAAGTCGATTGGCCCGCCTACCCGTCGATGTTGCTGGGGGCGGGCGGCCTGGCGCCGATGCAGGTGGCAACCATGTACCAGACCTTGGCCAATGGCGGTTTCAATACGCCGATGCGGGGCATCCGCAGCGTACTCACGGCCGAAGGCGAACCGCTCAAGCGCTACCCGTTCCAGATCCAGCAGCGCTTCGACCCGGCTTCCATCTACCTGATTCAGAACGCCATGCAGCGGGTGATGCGCGAAGGCACCGGACGTTCGGTCTACAACGTGCTGCCGAGCAATCTGAATCTGGCCGGCAAGACCGGCACCAGTAACGACTCGCGCGACAGCTGGTTCGCCGGCTTCAGCCAGGACGTGTTGGCCGTGGTCTGGTTGGGCCGCGACGACAACGGCAAGACGCCGTTCACCGGCGCCACCGGTGCGCTGCAGGTCTGGACCAGTTTCATGAAGAAAGCCGATCCGCTGCCGCTGGATACACCGGTGCCGGAAAACATCGTGCAAGCCTGGGTCGACGCCAAGACCGGACAGGGCTCTGACGCAAGCTGCCCCAACGCCGTGCAGATGCCGTATATTCGCGGCAGCGAACCGACTCCAGGCACCGCATGCGGCGGCGCCAATCCGGCCACCGACGATTCGGTGATGGACTGGGTCAAAGGCTGGTTGAACTAAGCGAAGGGGAATGAAGTGAACAAGTGGTGGTTTCCTGCCTTGACGGCATTGGCTTTGCTCAACGGTTGCGCCAGCGTGGAACGTGGCTCCATTCCAGTGGTTGATTCCGGCTCCGCGGTCACCAATGGCGAGCGGGTATCGCGCACTGGCGGTTTCCGCCAGACCACCGTGGTTCGTCCAAAGGCACAGGCCCAGGCGATCACCGAAGATTCCGGCGTGGTCGTCATGGTGCCGCAAGGGGCGGGCTCGCAGCCGATCCAGAGCTTCCCAGCGCCAGGCAACAGCGCGCCGATCAGCACCGGGCCGATCACGCCCGGCCCGATAGTGCCCGGCCCCAGCAGCTCGGCGCCCGTGAGCCAGGCGCCGGCCTATACGCCGGCGGCGCCAAGCACGACCTACAACATGCCGGCCAGCGCTCCGAGCGGAATTCCGCGGGCCAGCAGCGGTAGCGGCCTGTCCGCCGACGAACAACTGGACGGCCCGGTCCTGGCACTGTTGACGACCGCTCAGCAACAGCAGGGTGGCGGCGATCTGAACGGCGCTTCCTCCAGCTTGGAGCGCGCTCAACGCATCGCACCGCGCGAGCCGCAGGTGCTGTACAAGCTGGCGCAAGTGCGGCTGGCCCAGGGTGACGCTGCCCAGGCCGAGCAACTGGCCCGCCGAGCGCTGACCTACGCTAATGGTCGTCCCGATCTTCAGGCGAGCCTGTGGAACATCATCGCCCAGTCGCGCGACAAGCAGGGCGATGCGGCGGGCGCCAACCTGGCTCGCCAGAAAGCCAAGAGTGCTTCGTGATGGATGATCGTTTCCTTGCGATCGCCGAGCATCTGCTGTTGATCGAACGCGAATTGCGTCAGCAGGGTTGGTGGCAGGATGTGCCACCCAGTGCCGAAGCGCTGGCCAGCGTCGAGCCGTTCAGCGTCGATACCCTGGACTTCGATCAATGGCTGCAGTGGATCTTCCTGCCCCGCATGAAGATCATCATCGAGCAGGATCTTCCCCTGCCCAACGCCTCGGGCATTCTGGCGATGGCCGAAATGGTCTACGCCGATCGTCCCGACCAGAGCCGCGGCCTGCGCGCCAGTCTGGCGCGCTTCGACGAGCTGATCGGGCAGGTACGCTAGACGCTTACGTGCACTGCTCGTCGATCACCTTGCGCACTTCCTCGATCTTCGCCTGACGCTCCTGCTCGGTCAGGCGCTTGACCTCGCCATTGACCTGCTGAAGCACCCGCGGATTGTTCTTGAGCTGCGCCAGGTTGGTCCTGACGCCGGTACAGAACTCGTTGCGTCGCGACGTCTCGTCGGCCACCTGCGACTTTACCTTGCGGTCGATCCGGCGTTGCTCGGCCTCGCCACTGGCTTTCATCACGGCTTCGTTGGAGATCGGCTCGGGCGGGGTTACCGGCTTCACGCCTTCCACGGCGGTCGCCTCAACGCCGTTGGGCGGTCGTGCATCAAAATGCGTCACGCCCTGGCTATCGACCCATTTGTAGATTTGTCCTGCCATCACCCATGGGGACAGGGCAAACAGCAGCAAACTTGCGGCAACGGTTGAACGCATGGCGCCTTCTCTGAGGGTTGGTTACGCATGAAACTACCATAGCTCATCAGCCAGGCAGGGTTTATTGCGCCGTTTGGGTGCAGGTGCGCAATAAAATGCACGCATCACTTGACTTGCAGCAGACGAATCACAACAATCCAAAGTCCGCTGTACAGGGACTGCCAGAAGCAGACCCACACAGCAGAGCACAGGCGCACACCAGCGCCGACCCGTAATACCCGCAACGCGTTACCTCGCGCTGGGTGGGAAAGCCCGTGACACTTGGGTGCTCCCAATACTTGCTCAGTCAGTGCTGACGTACGTCGGCGACCACCGTCGCTCATGCTCTGCTGGCAGTAAACCTATTAAGACCCGTTCCCATGGAGCGGTATTCTGGCGTTTTAGAGGTGAACAACGTGGAGCTTTTATCTGGCGCTGAAATGGTCGTCCGCTTCCTGCGCGACGAAGGCGTTAAGCACATCTACGGGTACCCCGGTGGTGCCCTCCTGCATGTCTATGACGCCCTGTTCAAGGAACCCGCAGTCGAGCACGTGCTGGTCCGGCACGAGCAGGCCGCAACTCACATGGCCGATGGCTATGCCCGCGCGACCGGCAAGGCCGGCGTGGTACTGGTGACGTCCGGCCCGGGTGCCACCAACGCCATTACCGGTATCGCCACGGCCTACATGGACTCCATTCCGATGGTGATCCTCTCGGGTCAGGTGGCCAGCACCCTGGTCGGCACCGACGCGTTCCAGGAAACCGACATGATCGGTATCTCCCGTCCCATCGTGAAGCACAGCTTCATGATCAAGCACGCCTCGGAGATCCCCGAAGTCCTGAAGAAGGCCTTCTACCTGGCGCAGTCCGGTCGTCCCGGCCCTGTGGTGGTCGACATCCCCAAGGACATGACCAACCCGGCCGAAAAATTCGAATACGTCTATCCCAAGAAAGCCAAGCTGCGCTCCTACAGCCCGGCGGTTCGCGGTCACTCCGGTCAGATTCGCAAGGCCGTGGAAATGCTCCTGGCCGCCAAGCGTCCGGTCATGTACGCCGGAGGTGGTGTCATTCTCGGTGGCGCTTCCGCCGCCCTGACCGAGTTGGCGCAGATCCTCGACCTGCCGGTGACCAACACCCTGATGGGCCTGGGCGCCTATCCGGGCATGGATCGTCAGTTCGTCGGCATGCTCGGCATGCACGGCAGCTACACCGCCAACCTGGCCATGCACCATGCCGATGTGATCCTGGCCGTGGGCGCCCGCTTCGACGACCGTGTGATCAACGGCGCGGCCAAGTTCTGCCCGAACGCCAAGATCATCCACATCGATATCGACCCGGCCTCGATCTCCAAGACCATCAAGGCAGACGTGCCGATCGTGGGTCCTGTGGACAGCGTCCTGACCGAAATGCTCGCAACCTTGAAGGACATCGGCGAAACCCCGAACAAGGACACCGTTGCCAGTTGGTGGAAGCAGGTCGAAGAATGGCGTGGCGATAACGGCCTGTTCCCCTACGACAAGGGCGATGGCTCCAAGATCAAGCCGCAGAAGGTCATCGAGACGCTGTGCGAAGTCACCCAGGGCGACGCGTACGTCACCTCGGATGTGGGCCAGCACCAGATGTTCGCCGCGCAGTACTACCTGTTCAACAAGCCCAATCGCTGGATCAACTCCGGTGGCCTGGGCACCATGGGCTTCGGCTTCCCGGCGGCCATGGGCGTCAAGATGAGCTTTCCCGAGGCCCACGTTGCCTGCGTGACCGGGGAGGGCAGTATCCAGATGAACATTCAGGAGCTGTCCACCTGTCTGCAGTACGGCCTGCCGGTCAAGATCATCCTGCTCAACAATGGGGTACTTGGCATGGTGCGCCAGTGGCAGGACATGAGCTACGGCGGTCGTCACTCGCATTCCTACGTCGAATCGCTGCCCGACTTCGTCAAGCTCGTCGAGGCGTACGGTCACGTCGGCATGCGCATCACCGATCTCAAGGACCTCAAGCCGAAAATGGAAGAAGCCTTCGCCATGACCGACCGCCTGGTCTTCCTCGACATCCAGGTCGACGTCGGCGAGCACGTCTATCCGATGCAGATCAAGGACGGCTCGATGCGCGACATGTGGCTCAGCAAGACGGAGCGGACCTGATTATGCGGCACATCATTTCACTTTTGCTCGAGAACGAACCCGGCGCCCTGTCGCGCGTGGTAGGGCTGTTCTCGCAGCGCAACTACAACATCGAAAGCCTGACCGTGGCGCCCACCGAAGACCCGACCCTGTCGCGTCTGACGTTGACCACGGTAGGGCATGATGAAGTGATCGAACAGATTACGAAGAACCTCAACAAGTTGATCGAGGTGGTCAAGCTGGTAGACCTGTCGGAAAGCGCTCACATCGAACGCGAACTGATGCTGGTCAAGGTCAAGGCCACTGGCGCCCAACGCGCCGAGATCAAACGCACCACGGACATCTTCCGTGGGCAGATCGTTGATGTCAGCAGTAGCGTCTACACCGTTCAGCTGACGGGCACCAGCGACAAGCTGGATAGCTTCCTGCAGTCTATCGGCACCGCCTCGATCCTCGAAACCGTGCGCAGTGGCGTGACCGGTATCGCTCGTGGCGACAAAGTGCTGAGCATCTAACTCAATTGGCGACTGGCCGAAACGGCCTAGATAACAGGTGATATTCAATGAAAGTTTACTACGACAAAGATTGCGACCTCTCGATCATCCAGGGCAAGAAAGTAGCCATCATCGGTTACGGCTCCCAGGGCCACGCCCAGGCATGCAACCTGAAGGACTCGGGCGTCGACGTCACTGTGGGCCTGCGCAAGGGCTCGGCTACTGTCGCCAAGGCTGAGGCCCACGGCTTGAAAGTCGCCGATGTCGCTACCGCCGTTGCCGGTGCCGACCTGGTCATGATCCTGACCCCGGACGAGTTCCAGTCCCAGCTTTACAAGACCGAAGTCGAGCCCAACATCAAGCAGGGCGCTACCCTGGCGTTCTCCCACGGTTTCGCCATTCACTACAACCAGGTCGTGCCACGCGCCGACCTGGACGTGATCATGATTGCACCCAAGGCGCCGGGTCACACCGTTCGTACCGAGTTCGTCAAGGGCGGCGGTATCCCTGACCTGATCGCCATCTACCAGGATGCGTCGGGCAACGCCAAGAACGTCGCGCTGTCCTACGCTTCGGGCGTGGGTGGTGGCCGTACCGGCATCATCGAAACCACCTTCAAGGACGAGACCGAAACCGACCTGTTCGGTGAGCAGGCCGTTCTGTGCGGCGGTACCGTGGAACTGGTCAAGGCCGGCTTCGAAACCCTGGTTGAAGCCGGCTATGCACCGGAAATGGCCTACTTCGAGTGCCTGCACGAACTCAAGTTGATCGTCGACCTCATGTACGAAGGCGGTATCGCCAACATGAACTACTCGATCTCCAACAACGCCGAATACGGCGAGTACGTGACCGGTCCGGAAGTCATCAACGCCGAGTCGCGCCAGGCGATGCGCAACGCACTCAAGCGTATCCAGGATGGCGAATACGCCAAGATGTTCATCAACGAAGGCGCCACCAACTATCCATCGATGACCGCCAAGCGCCGCAACAACGCCGCTCATGGCATCGAAGTCATTGGTGAGCAGCTGCGTTCCATGATGCCTTGGATCGCTGCCAACAAGATCGTCGACAAAGCCAAGAACTGATACAGTTTTAAGCGATGAAAACGCGGCCCCGGCCGCGTTTTTTCGTTATGGTGGCAAGCTTCTGGTATAAAGCTGCAACGTTTTGCGGTCGAACCCTCGACCCAGACGCCTGTCGAAACTTTCCACACCGTTGCAAGGTATTGTCCATGAGCGAACGTCCCCAAGAGCCAAACAAGGCTCCTGACGCCGAAAGCCTCCTGCCGATCGATGAGCATGTCGAAGAAGGGCATGACGCCGAAGGACGTAAAGTCCGGCACCGCGGTATCTATCTTCTGCCCAACCTGTTCACCACGGCGAACCTGTTTGCGGGCTTCTACTCGATCATCAACTCGATCAGCGCCCAGAGCGCCGGCAATGCTGCCGAAGCCAGCAAGTACTTTGCTTACGCAGCCATCGCCATCTTTGTCGCCATGGTCCTCGACAGCCTCGATGGCCGAGTGGCACGCATGACCAACACCCAAAGCGCCTTCGGAGCGGAATACGATTCGCTTTCCGACATGGTCGCGTTCGGCGTCGCACCTGCACTGCTCGCCTTCGGCTGGGCACTGGGTGACATGGGCAAGGTCGGCTGGATGGTGGCCTTCATCTACGTCGCCGGCGCGGCGCTGCGTCTGGCACGCTTCAATACTCAGGTCGGTACGGCCGATAAACGCTATTTCATCGGTCTGGCCAGTCCCGCAGCGGCGGGTGTGGTTGCAGGGCTCGTATGGGCGTTCAGCGACTACGGCATCCAGGGCTCGAAGATGTCCTTCCTGGTCGCTCTGCTGGTCGCTGCTGCAGGCATGTTGATGGTCAGCAACATCAAGTACAACAGCTTCAAGGAGCTGGATCTCAAGGGGCGCGTACCCTTCGTGGCCATTCTGGCGGTCGTGCTGGTGTTCGCGGTGGTGTTCAGCGATCCGCCCCGTATTCTCCTGTTGATCTTCCTCGCCTATGCAGCGTCAGGTCCGATACAGTATTTGTTACGCATGCGTCGTCACAAAAAAGCCGACTAAATTCAATTTCACGCATAATCCGTAGTCTCTTGGTATGTTGAATACAGCCAAGGCTACGGAGGCACCATGCTCATCAAGCTACCGCGTGCTTCGGACTGCAAAGAGTCCGAAGTCACCCCCGAATCGATCTATCTCTCCCGTCGCTCGCTCATGGGCGCCACCGCAACAGCCCTGGCCGTTTCGGCACTTCCTTCCTGGGCATCCGCTGCCGATCCATCACGTTACGAAGGCGTCGACGCCAGCAGTGCGCCTGCGTGGTTGAATGACAAGCTGGGTCAAACCCGCTGGGGCGCGGTCACCGTACAAGGCGAGGCGATCACGCCTTTCAAGGATGCCACCCACTACAACAACTTCTATGAGTTCGGGACCGGCAAGGGCGATCCGGCAATCAATGCTGGCGCCTTGAAAACCGAACCCTGGTCGGTCGTGATAGACGGTGAGGTCGCCAAGCCAGGGCGTTATGCCCTCGAAGACTTCATGAAGCCCTATCAGTTGGAGGAGAGGATCTATCGGCTGCGCTGCGTCGAGGCGTGGTCCATGGTCATCCCCTGGATCGGCTTTCCCATCTCGGCTTTGCTCAAGCAGGTCGAGCCTACCTCGAAAGCCAAGTACATCCGTTTCGAAACCCTGCAGGATCCCAAGACCATGCCTGGCCAGCGTTCTGGCTTCGCCTTGATCAACTGGCCCTATGTAGAAGGCCTGCGCTTGGACGAAGCGATGAATCCGCTGGCGATTCTCGGCGTCGGCATGTACGGCCGCGAACTGCCCAACCAGAACGGCGCACCCTTGCGCCTGGTGGTGCCGTGGAAGTACGGGTTCAAAAGCATCAAGTCCATCGTCCGGATCAGCCTGGTCAGCGAGCAGCCAGAGACGACCTGGGAAAACATTGCACCGAGCGAGTACGGGTTCTATGCCAACGTGAACCCGGAAGTCGACCATCCGCGCTGGACACAGGCTCGCGAACGGCGCCTGCCCAGCGGGCTGTTCAGCCCCAACGTCCGCGAGACGGCAATGTTCAATGGCTACGGTGAGGAAGTGGCATCCCTCTATACCGGCATGGATCTGCGGAAAAACTACTGATGCGTTACCCGTTCTGGCGTTTGAGTGTATTCGTGGTCGCCTGCGTATGGCCGCTGTTGTGGCTGTACCAGGCGTGGATATTTGCCTTGGGGCCCGATCCGGGCAAGGTGCTTGTCGATCGTTTGGGTCTGGGCACGTTGATTCTGGTGTTGATCACCCTGTGCATGACTCCCTTGCAAAAGCTGTCTGGCTGGCCGGGCTGGATAGCCGTACGCCGTCAATTGGGCCTTTGGTGCTTTGCCTATGTATGCCTGCATCTGGCCGCTTATCTGTTCTTCGTGCTTGGTTTGGACTGGGGGCAGCTTGGCGTCGAGCTGAGCAAGCGTCCCTATATCATCGTCGGAACCCTGGCGTTCCTGTGCCTGCTGGCATTGGCCGTGACATCGAACCGCTACAGCCAGCGGCGGCTGGGTCGCCGTTGGAAGCAACTGCACCGCCTCATCTATGCAGTGCTGGGGCTGGGGTTGCTGCACTTCCTCTGGATCGTTCGTGCAGACCTGGAGGAGTGGTCGATCTACGCGGCTGTCGGCGCCTTCCTGATGCTGCTTCGAGTTCCTGCCGTGGCGCGGCGTATTCCCCGTCTAGCGGGGCGAAAACCAGCTACCGCGAAAAAGGTTTGAATTAACGGTTGACGCCCCTCCAGATCTGTCTATAATTCGCCCCACTTCCGGCGCAGCCGAAACGACAAACGCCTTGTTAATCAATGAGTTAGTCGTTCAGGTGGTGAGGAAGTGCTTCGAACTTCAAGTTCGGAAGCGATGAAAAAGGCAGTTGACAGCGGTTTGAAACGCTGTAGAATTCGCCTCCCGCTGACGAGTGATCTAAGCGAGTCAAGTGTTTGAAGTTGTTCAGGTTTCTGGAAAAATACTTCAAAATAAACGCTTGAC
>NZ_JASCPM010000031.1:0-59705 GCF_029960215.1 Pseudomonas sp. PS01301
GGGCTTTTTTTTAAACCCCCCTCCCACCCTGGGGGCGGCCGGCCCCCCCCCCCCCCGCCGGCGGGCCCGCCGCCACTGGAGCCCTAGAGGTGCTGCATCATCTTGCGCACGCCGGCGACATGGCGTCGGCTGACGATCAGCGCGTCACCGTTGAGGCCTTTCAGGTAGAGCTGAAAGTGGCCCAACGGTGTGCGTTGCAGGCGCTCGATGCGCTCGCGGGCCACCAAAGCATTGCGGTGAATGCGCACGAAACGATCGCCGAACTCGTCTTCCAGTGCCTTGAGCGGCTCGTCGAGCAGCACTTCGCCACCCTCGTGGCGCAGGGTCACGTACTTGTGGTCGGCGATGAAGTAGATCACCTGGTCCAGTGGAATCAGCTCGATGCCTTTACGGGTTCGCGCACTGATGTGGCTGCGCGGACCGGTACCGGCCTCGGCAGCAGGACGAGTCAGTGCAGCCAACTGCACACGGTTGGGCTTTTCAGCCTTTTTCAGTGCTTCGAGCAGGTGTTCGGAGCGCACCGGCTTGACCAGATAACCCACGGCGCTGACCTGGAATGCGTCCAGGGCGAACTCGTCATGGGCGGTGCAGAACACCACCGCTGGAGGCGTGTCGCGCTCGCACAGCTTGGCGGCGACTTGCAGCCCGTCCAGGCCCGGCATGCGAATGTCGAGCAAGACCACATCAGGCTTCTGCGCCTCGATCATGCTCAGGGCTTCTTCACCATTACTGGCACCGGGTTCGAGCACATGATAGCCCTCGAGCTCGCCAACCAATCGGCTTAGGCGCTCGCGGGCAAGGGGTTCGTCATCAACGATCAGGACATTCATATAGCGCTGGATTCCTGCGTGAGTCTCGCACATGGATAACGTAGACAAGTGAAGTGACGACCGTCACGGCGATTCACGCTAAGACTTGCGCGCGGACCGAAAAGTGCCGCAAGTCGAGCGCCAATGTTCGCCAGTGCCTGCTGGGTTCCGCCCGAGGCGTGCCCCGCGGCGGCTTCTTGGTAGGGATTGCTGATGGTCAATATAAACTCTCCCCCTTTATAGTCGGCCTCCACGCTGACCACCCCACCCGAAATCAAAGGGGCGATGCCATGTACCAGCGCATTTTCCAACAATGGTTGCAAGGTTAGTTGAGGGATCGGCAGATCATCCGGGATTGTTTCGATCCTCCAGTGCAACTGTAGACGCTCGCCGAGACGATATTGCTCAATCGATAAATAACGTTTGGCCAATTCAACTTCGTCCCGCCACATGACCAGGCTGTTGGGCTGGGCGAGACTGGCGCGGAACAGGTCGGACAGGTTGAGCACCGCCTGCTCGGCCTTCACCGGATCGCTGACCACCAGGCTGGCGATGCTGTTCAGGCTGTTGAACAGGAAGTGCGGACGAATGCGCGCCTGCAAGGCCTGGATGCGCGACTGCAGTTCAGCCTGCTGCTGGCGCCGCCACTGGCTCTGCAAGTAGAAGTAACGCAGCAGCAGTGCCGACATGATCAGCCCGATCAGGGCATGGCGCAGGTATCGATTGACCTCCACGGTCGGCGTATCGAGCCCGCCCAGCTGGAAATAGTCGATCACCGCTGTGCCTGTCAGGGTCAGCCCCACCACCAATGCGCAGCACAGGCTACCTGCCATGCCTGGGCGCAGCCGCGCCAGCCAGGGTCGCAGGGTACAGAGCAGGCCCGCCGAGAGCAGGACGATCCATTGCACGAACAGCGACGTCAGTGCCAGGCGCACCCAATTGAAGCCCGGATTCATGGGTTCGGCCAGCACCAATACGAACACCAGCAACTGCGCCAGCACGATCAGCATCAGCAGGGCTTGGGGCAGGCAGAGCTCGGGCAGGAAAAAGTCCGGCTCGGGAGGGTTCGACGGCTTGCTGAACATGTACGGTTCCTGGCTGCTGTGGTGTGTTGCGGGCCTCTTCGCGGGCAGAGGGCTCGCCGCCCGCCCCGCTCCCACAGGTCAACGTGATCACTTGTAGGAGCGAGGGCTGCCCGCGAAGGGGTAAATGCAGACAATAGACATCTGCACTATGCCGCCAACAGACCCAGGCCGCATTTGTTATTATCGCGGCAATTTCCCGTTCACGCCTTGCACGAGCCTATTCATGAGCACTGACAAGACCAACCAGTCCTGGGGCGGCCGCTTCAGTGAACCCGTCGACGCCTTCGTCGCCCGCTTCACCGCATCGGTCGACTTCGACCAGCGCCTCTACCGCCATGACATCATGGGCTCGATCGCCCACGCCACCATGCTGGCCAAGGTCGGCGTGCTCACTAACGCGGAGCGCGACACCATCGTCGACGGCCTGCGCACCATCGAGCAGGAAATCGAGGCCGGCCAGTTCGACTGGCGCGTGGACCTCGAAGACGTGCACATGAACATCGAGGCGCGCCTGACCGATCGCATCGGCGTGACCGGCAAGAAACTGCACACCGGGCGCAGCCGCAACGACCAGGTCGCCACCGACATTCGCCTGTGGCTGCGTGACGAAATCGACCTGATACTGAGCGAAATTACCCGCCTGCAGCAAGGCCTGCTGGAGCAGGCCGAGCGCGAAGCCGACACCATCATGCCAGGCTTCACCCACCTGCAGACGGCCCAGCCGGTGACCTTCGGGCATCACCTGCTGGCCTGGTTCGAAATGCTCAGCCGCGACCATGAACGCCTGGTCGATTGCCGCAAGCGCACCAACCGCATGCCTCTGGGCAGCGCTGCGCTGGCCGGCACCACCTACCCCATCGACCGCGAGCTGACCTGTCAGCTGCTGGGCTTCGAAGCGGTCGGTGGCAACTCGCTGGACGGCGTGTCGGACCGTGATTTCGCCATCGAATTTTGCGCTGCGGCCAGCATCGCGATGATGCACCTGTCGCGGTTCTCCGAAGAGCTGGTGCTGTGGACCAGCGCGCAGTTCCAGTTCATCGACCTGCCCGACCGTTTCTGCACCGGCAGCTCGATCATGCCGCAGAAGAAGAACCCCGATGTGCCGGAACTGGTGCGTGGCAAGAGTGGCCGGGTGTTCGGTTCGTTGATGGGCCTGCTGACCTTGATGAAGGGTCAGCCGTTGGCCTACAACAAGGACAATCAGGAAGACAAGGAGCCCTTGTTCGACGCCGCCGATACCCTGCGCGACTCACTGCGGGCCTTTGCCGACATGATCCCGGCAATCAAGCCCAAGCACGCCATGATGCGCGAAGCCGCGCTGCGTGGCTTCTCCACGGCCACCGATCTGGCCGATTACCTGGTGCGCCGTGGCCTGCCGTTCCGCGATTGCCACGAGATCGTCGGGCATGCGGTGAAGCATGGTGTGGACACCGGCAAGGACCTGGCGGAAATGAGCCTGGAAGAGTTGCGCCAGTTCAGCGATCAGATCGAAGCGGATGTGTTCGAGGTATTGACCTTGGAAGGCTCGGTCAACGCCCGCGATCACATCGGCGGCACCGCGCCGGCTCAGGTACGTGCAGCCGTCGCTCGTGGCCGGGAATTGCTGGCGGCTCGCTAAGTGCGCCTGGCAGGTCCGGCCTCTTCGCGGGCAGAGGGCTCGCCGCCCGCCCCGCTCCCACAGTAGGTGTTGAACATCCTGTGGGAGCGGTTCTCTGCCCGCGAAGGGCGCCCCACAGAATCCGACATTGACCCCATCGAGAACATGCCATGAGCGACAACCTGATAGACGAAGACGAAGCGTTCGCCGAGGCCACCCTCACCCAGGCCATCGAGAACCAGATCGAAAGCGACAACCCGCCGGCTGCCAAGGCCACGTTCAACAAGCTGACGCTGGTCGGTTACGAGCGCGAGGACATCCTCAACATGATGGCTCATGTGTTGGCGATCGAGATCGACGCCATCCTGGAGCAGGACCGGCCCTTCGACACCGCCTGGTACGAAGCCGCCCTGCGCGCCCTGCCCGAGCTGCCACCGGAAAAAGTCTGACGCCGCACAGGCGCGTTCGCCCAGGGCTGACTACACTGGAAAAACCCCGCTGCCACCGCATCAGGGGTACAGCGCACAGCGCCATTCGGCGCTGTCGTTCATTCCATAAGAAAGTCGGGAGCGCCTATGTCGTCCTACACCCCGGAACTGGTTGCCGAGCTGGAAATCCTTGCCCTGTTCAACCTCGGCAACACCATGGAAGGTCTGAAAATCCACCACACCGCGTCGCCCGCGGCCATCGCAGCCGCCAGTCGCCTGCATGACAAGGAACTGATCACAAAGCCTGACGGCGGCTACCTGACCAGCCTGGGCCATGAAGCGGCCGAGCACGCGCAGTCGTTGCTGACCATCCTGACGGTGGCCGAACCTGCCTGAGCGGCAGAGGCTTTATCGATCGTCCGCAGGCGCCGCCAGCGCCTGCAACCGGCGCTGCTCGGCAGCCGCGATGATTTCGCGCCGAGTGTCGTCATCGGCCGAGCGCCAGGCCCTGATGTCCTCGACGTGGCGGAAACACCCCTGACAGACCCGCTCTTCGTCCAGTCGGCACAAGCTCACGCAGGGTGACTGTACCGAGGGGCTGATATTGCTGTAGAGAGGCTTGGGCGCGCGTGCAGGCTGGCTCACAATCATCAGATCTCTTCGAAGTCCAGCTCGACGCCGGCTTGCTCCTTGACGGCACGGGCCAATACTTCGCCCAGCAGCTCCTCGGATTTCTCGCAGCTCCACTGGCCCGACTCTTCGTCGTAGTCGAAGTGATAGCCACCGGAGCGTGCGGCGAGCCACAGCTGGCGCAGCGGCTCCTGGCGGCTGATAATCAGCTGGCTGCCGTTGTCGAACTTGATGGTCATCATGCCGGCGGAAATCTCGATGTCGTCGGCGTGGTCTTCGAGCAACTCCTCCAGCGCCTGCTGGGTGGCATCGACCAGGTCGTGGAAACGGGCTTCGGTCAAACTCATTGCAGGAACCTCGGAAAGTGTCTGTGCGCGCTACGGGCGGCAAGATACGAGCAGCCAGCGGTTTATGCAAAGCATAATGCACCCGTCTGGATCGATGACACTGCTGGCAGGCCACCTGCATAGCCACCATGCCGGGCGCTGGGTATACTCGGGCGCAATTACTGCTTATACAAAGGATTTCGCCATGAAGCGCCTGATCTCTTCCCTGGCCGCGCTCGTCGCCGTTGCCTGCCTGGTGTCCGCCTGCGGTCAAAAGGGCCCGCTGTACTTGCCCGATGACAGCAAATCCCCCGAAGACCAAGCCAAGTCGTCGCAACCGCACAAGCATTACTAAGGGAACACCATGGACGCTTTTCAACGCCGCGACGGTGAACTGTTCGCCGAAGGCGTAGCGCTGTCTGCCGTGGCCCAGCGCTTCGGCACGCCGACGTACGTCTACTCGCGCGCCCACATCGAGGCGCAGTACAACGCCTACGCCGATGCCCTGCAGGGCACCTCCTCGCTGGTCTGCTTCGCCGTGAAGGCCAACTCCAACCTGGCCGTGCTCAATGTCCTGGCGCGTCTGGGCGCCGGTTTCGACATCGTTTCGGGCGGCGAACTGGAGCGCGTGCTGGCCGCTGGCGGGCGCGCCGATCGCGTGGTGTTTTCCGGCGTCGGCAAGACCCGCGCCGACATGCGCCGCGCCCTGGAAGTGGGCGTGCATTGCTTCAACGTCGAATCCACTGACGAACTGGAGCGCCTGCAGGAAGTGGCCGCCGAGCTGGGCGTGCGGGCTCCAGTGTCGCTGCGGGTCAATCCGGATGTCGACGCGGGCACCCATCCGTACATTTCCACCGGTCTGAAAGAGAACAAGTTCGGCATCGACATCGCGGCTGCCGAAGACGTCTATGTGCGTGCCGCGCAACTGCCCAACCTCGACGTGGTGGGCGTGGACTGCCACATCGGCTCGCAGCTGACCACCCTGGCGCCGTTTCTCGACGCACTGGACCGTCTGCTCGATCTGGTCGATCGCCTGGGCGATTGCGGCATTTACCTGCGCCACATCGACCTGGGCGGTGGCCTGGGCGTGCGCTACAGCGAAGAACAGCCGCCACTGGTGGCCGACTACATCAAGGCCGTGCGCGAGCGCCTGGACGGCCGCGAGCTGACCCTGGTGTTCGAGCCGGGGCGCTTCATCGTGGCCAATGCCGGGGTGCTGTTGACCCAGATCGAATACCTCAAGCACACCGAGCACAAGGATTTCGCGATCGTCGATGCGGCCATGAACGACCTGATCCGCCCGGCCCTGTACCAGGCGTGGATGAACGTCACCCCGGTCAAGCCGCGTGAAGGTCAGGCGCGCGCCTACGACATCGTCGGGCCGATCTGCGAAACCGGTGACTTCCTGGCCAAGGACCGTGAACTGGTGCTGGCCGAAGGCGACTTGCTGGCAGTGCATTCGGCCGGCGCGTACGGTTTCGTCATGAGCTCGAACTACAACACGCGCGGTCGTTGTGCCGAGGTGCTGGTCGATGGCGACCAGGCGTTCGAAGTCCGCCGCCGCGAAACCGTGGCTGAGCTTTTTGCCGGCGAAAGCCTGTTGCCGGAGTAATCCCATGCTACTGCGTTTTACCAAGATGCATGGCCTGGGCAACGACTTCATGGTGCTGGACCTGGTCAGCCAGCATGCCCACATCCTGCCCAAGCATGCCAAGCAATGGGGCGATCGCCATACCGGCATCGGCTTCGATCAACTGCTGCTGGTCGAAGCGCCGAGCAATCCGGACGTCGACTTCCGCTACCGCATCTTCAATTCCGACGGCTCCGAAGTGGAACAGTGCGGCAACGGCGCGCGCTGCTTCGCCCGCTTCGTGCTGGACAAGCGCCTGACGGCCAAGAAGACCATTCGCGTGGAAACCAAGGGCGGCATCATCACCCTGGACGTTCGCAGCGATGGCCAGATCAGCGTCGACATGGGCCCGCCGCGCATGCTGCCGGCCGATATTCCGTTCCAGGCTGACGTCCAGGCGCACAGCTACGCGCTGTCGGTCGATGGCCAGAGCGTCGAGATCGCCGCGCTGTCCATGGGCAACCCCCATGCGGTGCTGCGCGTGGACGACATCAACAACGCACCGGTGCACACGCTGGGGCCGAAGATCGAACATCATCCGCGCTTTCCGGCACGAGTGAACGTGGGCTTTCTGCACGTCGTCGATCGCACCCGCGCCCAGCTCCGTGTCTGGGAGCGTGGCGCCGGTGAAACCCAGGCCTGTGGTACCGGCGCGTGCGCCGCTGCAGTCGCGGCCATCAGCCAGGGGTGGATGGACTCCCCGCTGCTGCTCGATCTGCCGGGCGGCCGCCTGTCCATCGAATGGGCCGGTCCAGGCCATTCGGTGATCATGACCGGCCCTGCGGTGCGGGTCTTCGAAGGACAGGTGCGTTTATGAGCGAGTACAGCCAATGACCGATCAGCCTCAAGTACCCGCGCCTGCGGAGCTCCTGGAGGCTTCGGCCGTGGCCGAGTTTCTCGCCGCCAACCCGGCCTTCTTCGAGCAGCATGAAGAACTGCTGACCCAACTGCGCCTGCCCCACCAACGCGGTGATACGGTGTCGCTGGTGGAGCGGCAGATGACCCTGCTGCGCGAGCGCAACGGCGAGATGCGCCAGCGTCTTTCGCACCTGATGGAAGTTGCCCGCGACAATGACCGCCTGTTCGAGAAGACTCGACGACTGATTCTGGCCATGCTCGATGCCACGTCCCTGGATGAGTTGGTGATCAGCGTCGAGGACAGCCTGCGCGAAGATTTCCAGGTGCCGTTCGTCAGCCTCATCCTGTTCAACGACATCCCTGCCCCGGTGGGTCGCAGCGTGACCAGCGGCGAAGCCCAGCAAGCCATCGGCGGCCTGTTGTCGGAGGGCAAGTCGCTCAGTGGCGCATTGCGCGAACACGAACTGGCGTTCCTGTTCGGCAGCGATCAGGCCTCGCAGGTCGGCTCGACCGCGCTGGTGCCGTTGCTGCACCAGGGCCTGCACGGCGTGCTGGCCATCGGCAGCCGCGACCCTGCGCATTACAAAAGCTCGGTGGGCACGCTGTTCCTCAGCCACATCGGCGAAGTGCTCAGCCGAGTATTGCCGCGTTACACCGGCGCCTTGCGCTCGGTGCGCTGAAGTGCGTGAACAGCTGGACGCCTACTGCACGCACCTGCGCAGTGAGCGCCAGGTGTCGGTGCATACCTTGGATGCTTACCGCCGCGACCTGAGCAAGGTTGTCGAGTTCTGCGAGAAGGAAGGCCTGGCCAGTTGGCAGGCATTGGACATCCAGCAGTTGCGGCGCCTGATCGCGCGCCAGCATCAGCAGGGACAATCGTCGCGCAGCCTGGCGCGGCTGCTTTCGGCAGTGCGCGGCCTGTACCGCTACCTCAATCGCGAAGGCCTGTGCAGCCACGACCCGGCCAATGGCCTGGCCCCGCCCAAAGGCGAACGGCGCTTGCCCAAGACGCTGGACACCGATCGGGCCCTGCAGCTGCTCGAAGGAGCGGTGGAAGATGATTTCCTGGCTCACCGCGATCAGGCCGTTCTCGAACTGTTCTATTCCTCGGGCCTGCGGTTGTCGGAGCTGACCAGTCTCGACCTGGGCCAGCTCGACCTCGCCGATGGGCTGGTGCAAGTGCATGGCAAGGGCAGTAAGACCCGCGTGCTGCCTGTAGGGCGCAAAGCGCGCGCGGCCCTGGAGCAGTGGCTGTCCATGCGCCCGATGAGCAATCCGATCGACGACGCGGTGTTCGTCAGTCAGCAGGGCCGACGTCTCGGACCGCGCGCCATCCAGGTGCGGGTCAAGGCCGCCGGCGAGCGCGAGCTGGGGCAGAACCTGCACCCGCACATGTTGCGTCACTCGTTCGCCAGCCACTTGCTGGAGTCTTCCCAGGACCTGCGCGCCGTGCAGGAAATGCTCGGCCATGCCGACATCGCCACCACGCAGATCTATACCCACCTGGACTTTCAGCACCTGGCCAGTGTCTATGACAGTGCCCATCCACGGGCCAAACGCAAAGGCGGCGACTCATGAGCATCAAGCTGATCACCTTCGACCTCGACGACACCCTGTGGGACACGGCCCCGGTGATCGTCAGCGCCGAGGCCATCCTGCGTGACTGGCTCGCCGATCAGGCGCCGAAGCTGGGACCGGTGCCGGTGGAACACCTGTTCAAGATCCGCCAACGCCTGGTCGACGCCGATCCTTCGCTCAAGCATCGCATCAGTGCGCTGCGCCGCCGCGTACTGCTGCACGCCATGCAGGAAGCCGGCTACCCGGAAGACGAAGCCGAGCCGTTGGCCGACAAGGCCTTCGAGGTATTCCTGCATGCCCGGCATCAGGTGGAGATCTCCCCGGAGGCCCAGCCGACCCTGGAAATCCTCTGTCAGCGCTACACCCTGGGCGTGGTCACCAATGGCAACGCCGATGTGCGCCGGCTGGGCCTGGCCGACTTCTTCACCTTCGCGCTGTGCGCTGAAGACTTGGGTGTGGGCAAGCCGGATTCACGGCCGTTTCTGGAGGCCATGCGCCTGGGCGGTGCAAGCGCTCATGAATCGGTGCACATCGGCGATCATCCGGGTGATGATATCGCTGGCGCGCAGAAGGCAGGCATGAAGGCCATCTGGTACAACCCGCAGGGCAAGCCATGGACCGCCGAAGGCAAACCCGACGCCGAAGTGGCCAGCCTGGTCGAACTGCCCGCGTTGCTAACCCAGCTAGCCTAGTCACCGCCGTGGGAGCGGGGCGGGCGGCGAGCCCTCTGCCCGCGAAGAGGCCCGAACTGCCCACCTCACGCCCACAAAAAAGCCCGCAGCGACCGCGGGCTTTTTCGTCAGCGCACCAAGCGCAACAAACCGTCAGATAGGACGGCTGCCGTACTTGTTGTCGGGCTTCTTGGGTGGATCGGCCACCACATTGGGCTCGACTTCCTGCACCTTGCCGCCGCGCGAAAGAAATTCTTCCATCGCCCGCGCCAGTGCGTCGCGCTCTTTGTTCTTGGCTTCGATACTCGGCAGTTCATCCACCGAAACCGCAGCTTTGGCCTTACCTTTGGCTGCAGGTGCGGGCGTGTCGCCACCTTCGTCGTCCGCCACGTCTTCGGCAGCGGCTTCGAGGGTTTCCTCAGTATCGTCTTCTTCGCCTACTTCGAGGTCGTCGTTTTCCAGATCATCGTCGCTCATGTTCTACCTCATGACTTGCGAAAGCAGATTATTTATAGCCCAGCTTTACCTTATGTCGACGGCTGCCGGAAAAAATTCACATCCACTGATAACCAGCGGTCAAGCGTCCTCGCCATACAGCGTGGCAAGGACCCGACGCGCGCCGCCATGATCGCGATGCTCGCCCAAATAAATACCTTGCCAGGTACCTGTCGCCAGCCTTCCCGAGGTAACCGGAACGGTCACCTGGCAGCCCAGCAAGCTGGCCTTGAAGTGCGCAGGCAGGTCATCGGGGCCTTCGTCGTTGTGTTCGAAACCGTCCGAGCCCTGTGGCACCAGACGGTTGAAGAAGCGCTCGAAGTCCCGGCGAACGGCCGGATCGGCGTTTTCGTTGACGGTCAACGACGCCGAGGTGTGTTGCAGCCACAAGTGCAGCAGGCCCGTGCGGCATTCGCGCAGGCGCGGCAGTTGTGCAAGCAACTCGTCAGTCACCAGATGAAACCCGCGAGGCCTGGCTCGCAAGGTGATGAGGGTCTGCTGCCACATACCGTTCTCGTCCGTTCGGGGCGCATTCTAGCGCGCTCTGGGAAAAAGCAAAGAGCCTGTTCGTGACTGTTTTGCAGTGAGCCGCCGTCCTCGATCGCTACGGCAAAGGGCCGCCCCGGCGGTAAACCCGCAGGGACTGAAGCAGATGACAAATCGCAGGCAAAAAAATGCCCGGCAAGCCGGGCATTTTTTTCCGAACGGTTACAAGTTGTAGCCGCGCTCGTTGTGTTGCGCGAGGTCAAGGCCCACGGCCTCTTCTTCCTCGTTGACTCGCAGACCCATCACTGCATCCAGAACCTTGAGGATGACGTAGGTGACGATCGCGGTGTAGACCACGGTGAAACCGACACCCTTGAGCTGGATCCAGACCTGCGCGCCGATGTCTTCGACGGTGCCGAAACCACCCAGTGCGGGGGCGGCGAACACGCCGGTCAGGATGGCGCCGACGATGCCACCGATACCGTGTACACCGAAGGCGTCCAGGGAGTCGTCATAGCCCATCTTGCGCTTGAGCGTGGTGGCGCAGAGGAAGCAGATGACACCTGCCGCCAGGCCGATCACCAGGGCGCCCATCGGGCCGACGGTGCCGGCAGCCGGGGTGATGGCAACCAGGCCAGCGACCACGCCCGAGGCGATGCCCAGCGCGCTTGGCTTGCCGTGGGTCAGCCACTCGGCGAACATCCAGCCCAGTGCAGCGGCGGCGGTTGCGATCTGGGTCACCAGCATCGCCATGCCGGCGGTGCCGTTGGCGGCAGCGGCGGAACCGGCGTTGAAGCCGAACCAGCCGACCCACAGCATGGCTGCGCCGATCAGGGTGTAGCCCAGGTTATGCGGCGCCATCGGCGTGGTTGGGTAGCCCTTGCGCTTGCCCAGCACGATGCAGGCAACCAGACCCGCCACACCGGCGTTGATGTGCACCACCGTGCCGCCGGCGAAGTCCAGCACGCCCCAGTCCCACATCAAGCCGCCGTTGCCGGACCAGACCATGTGCGCGATCGGTGCATAGACCAGGGTGAACCAGATGGCCATGAAGATCAGCATCGCGGAGAACTTCATGCGCTCGGCGAAGGCGCCGACGATCAGCGCCGGGGTGATGATGGCGAAGGTCATCTGGAAGGTGATGAACACCGCTTCGGGAAACAGCGCCGCCGGGCCGGTGATGCTGCTCGGAGTGACGCCGCTGAGGAACGCCTTGGACAGGCCGCCGACGAAGGAATTGAAGTTGACGACGCCTTGTTCCATGCCGGTCGTGTCGAAGGCCAGGCTGTAGCCGTAGACCATCCACAGAATGCTGATCAGGCCGGTGATGGCAAAACACTGCATCATCACCGAGAGCACGTTCTTGGAGCGCACCATGCCGCCGTAGAACAACGCCAGGCCAGGAATGGTCATGAACAGCACGAGGGCGGTCGAGGTCAACATCCAGGCGGTATCGCCGGAGTTGAGAACGGGGGCTGCCGCCTCGTCCGCCAAGGCAAGGCCAGGCATTGCGAGGGACAACAGGGCTCCTAGCCCTGCGAATTGACGCAGAGTCATATTGTTTACTCCTGGGGCGTTGGGTTGTGTCGGCTTTTTTTTAGATTGCGTCGGTATCGGTTTCGCCGGTACGGATGCGAATCGCCTGTTCCAGATTGACCACGAAAATCTTGCCGTCGCCGATCTTGCCGGTGTTGGCGGCCTTGGTGATGGCTTCGATGACGCGATCCAGATCCTTGTCGTCGATGGCAACGTCGATCTTGACCTTGGGCAGGAAGTCGACCACGTACTCCGCGCCGCGATACAGCTCGGTGTGGCCTTTCTGCCGACCGAAACCCTTGACTTCGGTTACGGTGATGCCCTGCACGCCGATTTCCGACAACGACTCGCGGACGTCGTCCAGCTTGAATGGCTTGATGATGGCAGTGACTAGCTTCATGAAACTCTCTCCCGAATTGGTGGACTTGCCCCAGGAAAACAAACCCGGATCAAGTCTAAGCGCAGTGCCTGGCTTTGTAACGCATCGTCGACCCCGCAGCCCCGGACCGACACCAGATAAACTGCTCCTGACGAAACACATCCTGCGAAGCTCAGCACTGCTCTCGTCACGGCGAGTCCATCAGTGCCTGGGTCACTTGGCTCTAAGCAGAAAGCTTGCCATGTCGCGCAAACCGCGTGATTTCGCCGCCCTGCCCGGCTTTTGTGCAACTACGCGAGCAGGTCGCGTCGGCAGGTGCACAACAAGGGTGCAGCCATGGGCACGCTTGTGCTCGAAAACCGTGCGCGTCCGGCCCGCTTTTCAGCAAGGGGCTGCGTGATACACTGCAACCCACTCTGCCTCAGGATAATTTCCATGCTCGCGCCCAAAGCTTTTCTCGACGCCCTGAGCGACCACGCATCCCGCCTGTTCAGTGGCGACACCACGCAGCCGCGTGCCGAACTCGAAAGCCAGTTCAAGGCTTTGCTGCAGTCCGGTTTCAGCAAACTGGACCTGGTCAGCCGCGAAGAATTCGATAGTCAGATGGTCGTCCTGGCGCGCACCCGTGCGCGGTTGGAGAGCCTGGAAGCCAAAGTCGCCGAGATGGAAGCCAAGGCCGCGCCCAAGGCCGACTGACATCAGGGTGCAGCACGTCGCTGGGGCGACTGCACCGCTTTGCGTCACTCCCAGGCATTGCCATTGAACATGCCATTGAACGGCAGGGACGTGCTTCGATGAACCGCAACGAGCTGCGCAAGGCCGATATCAACCTGATGGTGGTGTTCGAAGCGCTCATGCTCGAGCGCAACGTCACCCGCGTCGCGGAAAAGCTGTTCCTCGGCCAGCCCACCGTCAGCTCGGCGCTGAACCGGCTGCGCGCCCTGTTCAACGACCCTTTGTTCATCCGCATCGGCCATCGCATGGAGCCCACCGCGCGCGCCGAGGAAATCATCCGGCACCTCTCGCCCGCGCTGGACGCCATGTCCGTCGCGCTGAGCCTGACCCATGATTTCGACCCGACCGTAAGCACCATGACCTTCCGCATTGGGCTCTCCGACGACGTCGAGTTCGGCCTGCTGCCGCAGGTGCTGCGCGCCTTGCGCACCGAGGCGCCGAAAGTGGTGATCGTGGTGCAGCATGTGGATTACTGGCGCATCCCCGACCTGCTCGCGTCCGGCGACATCACCGTGGGCATCAGCCAGACCCGCGGCCTGCCGGCCAACGCCAAGCGCAAGCTGCTGCGCCGCATGCGCCCGCGCGTACTGCGCGCCGACAAGTCCGCCACACCGCTGACCCTGGACGAATACTGCTCACGCCCCCACGTGCTGGTGTCGCCCACCGCGCACACCAGCGGTATTGCGGACGAATGGCTGCAGGAAATCGGTCGCACACGCCAGGTGGTACTGTCGGTGCCCCAATTCAGCTCCCTCCCCGCGCTGCTCGCCGGCACCGACCTGCTCGCCGGCCTGCCCGACTACGCCGCAACCGCCATGGCCGCCCATGGCAATCTGTTCGACGAACCGCTGCCGTTCGATGCGCCCACCCTGGACCTGTCGATGGTGTGGTTGAGCATCACCGATACCGATCCGGCGGAGCGGTGGTTGCGGTCGCGGTTGGAGGCGTTCATGGGGGATCGGGGTGGGGTGGTGTAGGGATTGGACCCCGCCGAACTGTTTTCCGCACTGCCAGACAACCTTCCAGGCACAGCACCGCAACAGCAGCCCCGATGGCAATGTAGGTGGGCCATTGCGATACCTTTATGATCTCACCCAGCAATAGCGACGCGCACACCAGCAATACGGGTTCGACATAGGTCAGCAAACCGTACAGCGACAAGTTCAACTTGGGCGCAGACAGGGCGGAAAGTGCAAGAGCAGCCGCACTGATTGCACCTAGCCCGGCTATCAGCAATGGCAGATTAGAACCGACCGCCGTGCCATTGAAAAACGCACCTTGAGTGATGAAAAACAGACTGACCGGCAGGCTGATGCTCAGATCGAACCAGAGGCCACCCAGATTGTTGGTCCCAATGACTCTGCGTATGTAGTAATACATGGGGTAACCGATACACACCACAAACGCAGGCCAGGCAATTTCTCGAGCGGTCAGCAGCTCGTTGAATACCCCTGCCACTGCCAATGCACAGGCCAATAGCTGGAAACGGCTCAGCCTCTCCTTGAAAGCCCATCGCCCCACAAGCGCGGTGGTGATCGGCAGCAGAAAGTACCCGAGCGAGACGTCGAGTGCATGACCATTCACAGGCGCCCACATGAACAACCAAAGCTGAACGCTTAACAAGGCGGAAGAGAGCAAGCGTTTCGCCCAGAAAAGTCGCTCGCGTCGCAGCCTCGAAAAAATCGCCTTGACCTCGATCCAGTGTCCGGTGGTGATCAGCAAGACCGTCAAACAGGGCAACGTCAGTAGCGTTCGCCATCCATAGATTTCTTCTGCACCCAATGCCGTCAGCAGGCTGGTGTAGGCATACATGACGGCAAACAGCACCGAAGCCAGCACATTGAAAATGACGCCAAGCGCAGTCGCTTTGTTCGTGCTGACCATCATTGATGAACTACCCGCACGTAGGCGGAATTCATTGTGGAAGACTAATACGAACGACTTCAGCAAAATAACGGGCGCCCGTTACTAAGATGTCATCATTGAAGTCGTAACCGGAATTATGCAAAGGGGTTGCGCCTGTTTGGCCATCTGCACCATTACCGATGAATACGAAGCTTCCAGGTACATGTTGAATGAACGCACCGAAGTCTTCGGAAATCATCATTGGCAGGACGTCGGCATTCACCGCCTTGGCACCTACGACATTGCGCGCAGCGTTCACGGCAATAATCGTGTTGTCTTGCCAGTTTACAGTCGGTGCGAACTCATGAGTATATTCGAATTCACAGGTAGCACCATGAGCTGAGCAAATTCCCAGGCAGATTTCGCGCATGCGATTTTCCAGCAACTGCTGGACCTCGCTGCTGTAACTGCGCGTATCGCCCTTTATGGTTACATGGGTGGGAATAGCATTGCGGATACCGTCAGTGATGAACTCGGTACAGGAAATCACCGCAGGCAGACTTGGATCCAGATTTCGGGAAACGACTGTCTGCAATGCCAGGACAACTTCGGCGCCGATCACCAAAGGGTCTATACCCATATGAGGTCTGGCTGCATGTGTTCCTCTGCCCTTGATACGGATAACGAAGTTGTCTTCACTCGCCATGATCCCACCTACGCGCGTGGCAATATGCCCTGCCGGCATGCCTGGCATGTTGTGAGCACCGTAGATGGCGTCGACCGGAAAACGGTCGAACAGACCATCCGCCATCATTGCCTTGGCGCCACGCCCATGCTCCTCTGCCGGCTGGAAAATAAACCTCACGGTACCGCTGAACTCGCGCTCACGGCAGAGAAGTTCTGCGGCACCCAGAACCATGGCCATATGACCGTCATGACCACAGGCATGCATTTTCCCTGGCGTGCACGAGGCATGATCGCGTCCCCGCGCCTGTTCGGTGATGTTCAGCGCATCCATATCGGCGCGAAGGCCAATCACCCCAGAACCATTCCCGACCGTCAGGCTTGCGACCAAGCCTGTCCCTCCTATGCCTCGGTGAACGTAGAGACCCAAATCCGTGAGGATCTTTGCAACCTCATCTGACGTACTGAACTCTTCGAAGCCGGTTTCCGGATGGCGATGGAAAGTATGTCGCCACTGTTTGAGACGTTGCTCGAACGCCTGGCTATCACTCATGGTGTTCATGATTGGACTCCTTGGTTACTTGATTAATGAAAAGTCTCGATCCGTTGGCTGCACGAGCGATGCTGTGGCCGCAGACTCGCTGCCCTGCCAGGGCACGCTTTCACTCAGATAGGGAGTGCGATAGCCACTTCTGACCCCGATCCAATAGAAAGCCAAAGCCACAGCTGCCACGACCGCCATGTCCACACCTTCAGGCAGAATGCCGACCCCTCCAAAAGCTTCACTGCCGATGCAGGACACCAAGGCCATCACCGGCAGATAGCCAATCAACCAGATCGCAGCCCGAAGCTCCCGAGCAAACCCCAACCAGCCGCTTTTAGCCTGATAGTAGAAATAGATGGGTAGAGCACCGACGACCAGAAGAATGACCTGACCCGTCAGTGGCCAACGGGCCCAATACAGCACCAGGGATGCGCAGATAAAGGCAAAGGGCGCGATGATACTCATGCCCTTCAAGCGTAATGGCCGCTTGACCTCAGGCGCATGGATTCGCAATGACATCAAGCTGATCGGGCCGGTCAGAAAGGAAATGATCACAGCGACCGAGATGACGGCGGCCAGAGTGCCCCACCCTCGGAAAAAGAACAGAAAGATGAAGCTCACCGCCAGGTTCAGCCACATCGCCTGGCGCGGAACGCCATAAAGAGGATGAAGGGTGCCGAACATCTTGGGGAGTGTGTTGTTCTTCTCCATTGCGTAGACCATTCGGGCAGTGGTCGCGGTATAGATCGACCCTGTACCTGATGGACTCACGAATGCGTCCAGATAAAGCAGCATGGCCAGCCAGTTGAGGTTCAATGCCAGTGCGAGTTGCGCCAGCGGCGAATCGAAATTCAGGCTATGCCAGCCTGACGCGATGCTTTGCGGGCTCACCGCACCAATAAAGGCAACCTGGAGCGCCACATAGATGATCAAGGCGATTACCACCGAGCTGATCAATGCGAATGGAATGCTGCGCCCGGGATTGCGCGCTTCACCGGCAAGACTTACAGGACTTTGAAATCCGTTGTAGCTGAAAACGATTCCGCTGGCGGCTACAGCGGTAAAGACAGCTGACCATCCATAGGGAGCGAAGCTCGCTACCGAGCCATCACCGAAGTTTGTGGTGTTGAAGCTTGTGGACATCAGCGCCACCGCAGTCAGGGCCGGTACTACCAGCTTGAATACCGTGATGAATGTATTCGTTTTGACAAAAAGCTTTACGCCCCAGTAATTGAGACAGAAGTACACCAGCACCAACGCTGCACTCGCCACCAGCCCGCTGGTGGACAGCTCGCCTTGGTGCATCAGCGCTCTTGCCCAAGGAAATGACCAGGAGGCCATGTATTGAACCGAGGCAATGGCCTCGATGGGAATGACGGCAACGATTGAGATCCAGTTGGCCCATGCGGCCATGAAGCCCACGAGGGAGCCGTGGGAGTAACGGGCATATCGCACCATGCCACCGGACTCGGGAAACATGGCGCCCATTTCCGCGTAGGTAAGAGCGATCGCGAGTACGACTACGGCACCGATAATCCAAGCCAGGATCGCCGCTGGCCCGGCGATGGCTGAAGCATGCCAGGCACCAAAGAGCCAACCCGAACCGATGATCGAACCCAACCCTGTGAACATCAGCGACCAGGGACCGATATCGCGTTTTGTTTTATTCATGCTATCTCCAATTATTTTTTTTCTGCGGAGTCTCCAAGGCGCCGATACTCAGCGCCTGGATCAATCGACGACTTCGATCAGGCTGCAGATCTCCAAGCCTTTTGACGTTCAAGTACCGACGCATGGCTTTCACCCAGTAAATGTGCGTAGACACCCGGGGCAGTCGCACCCTCCGTACTGATCAACAGCACACGCGAATCAGCGGTGAGCCCGATGTCCGCCGCCTGGTTTTCACCCTTGACCAGCTGAATCAGGCCGGCCAGACCAGCGACGCTGGACTCGCCTGCAACTATGGGAATGTCCCGAGCGCTTCCCGCAGCGAGGCGGCGCATGGCCGAGACGGCTTGTTCGTCCTGGATGGTCATGAAGAAGTCGACACTGGACTCGAGGAAACGCCAGGCCAGTGGAGAGGTTTCGCCGCAGGCCAGACCGGCCATGACCGAGTCCACCGAACCCGTTGCCTTTGCAGGTTTGCCTTGAAGCGCACTTTGGTACAAGCAGTCAGCCTGGACTGGCTCGACCATGATGAACGTGGGTCGGGCTGCGCCATATTGCTCCCACATGTAGCTCACGACTCCAGCTGCTAGGCCGCCTACACCGCCCTGAAGGAATACATGAGTGAAGGCTGGCTCAGCAGCATCACCGGTTGTGGCGTCGATGATTTCGGCAGAAATCGTTCCATAGCCCTGCATCACATCACGCGGAATGATTTCGTAGCCTTCATAAGAGGTATCGGAGACGACAGTCCAACCGTTTGCAGTGGCCAGCGAGGCTGCCTTCTCGACCGATTCGTCATAGTTGCCCTCAATGCGAATGATCTTCGCACCATAAGCTGCAATGGCATCTTCACGCTCGACACTGACGTTCGCATGGAGAACGATGACGCAATGACAACCAATGCTTTGAGCGGCGGCGGCCAAGCCTTTGCCGTGGTTGCCGTCGGTGGCACTGATCACCGTGAAAT
This sequence comes from Pseudomonas sp. PS01301, assembly GCF_029960215.1. NCBI lineage: Bacteria > Pseudomonadati > Pseudomonadota > Gammaproteobacteria > Pseudomonadales > Pseudomonadaceae > Pseudomonas > Pseudomonas sp. PS01301. The sequence goes on from NZ_JASCPM010000031.1 coordinate 18,952, forward strand.
CTGCCAGGTCATTGGCGTATCGCCCTTCCAGCAGCTGACGGGGATCGAAGTTGTGATCGGGGAAGGTTCTGAGGATCAGCCGAACCAATGCAATGGGGGCTCCCAGTGCCTTGAAGCTACCCAGTACCGAGCGCTCGGACTCGTCTTTGATACGAACCTCGGCCACACCCAGCTCTTGTGCCAAGTCAGGTAAAGAGTAGAGAGGTGTCGCCCCTGCATTCAAACGAGCCCATCCGGACAACCATTGGCCGCTCTCTTTGGCTTTGGCAATACTCATGACAGTTTTCAATGATTCCGGGTAGGGCTGACGGCGGGCTTGGGAATTGGCAACGAACATTCGGCGCTCCTTTTTGTAGGCAATATGGCGCCCGTGACGCTGAGTCGAATTTCAGCGAGCAGGGGGAAACAAAGGGGTCAAGGACGGTGCGAGGGAGCTATCTGTGATGCCGGGCCTGTTTCACCGACGTCGGAAGTGCTTTGGCCCCACTACCGGTTCCGCCTCGTCCTGTCGTTCTGATGAAATTCTATTAGCTTGCCCTGTATTAAATGCTTGATTTATGGACGGAGGATGAATTCCTATTACGCTTTTTGCAGGCTTTCCTTACCCTCATTACGGACGTGCTGAATGACACTCGACCGCTTCGATTTGGCATTACTCAATGCCGTACAACGCGACGCGACCATTTCGCAGCAGGACCTCGGTTCCAGGGTCAACTTGTCTTCCGCCGCTGTGAATAGACGGCTCAAGAAAATGACTAACGATGGGGTCATACGAGCTACCGTAGCCCAGGTCAGTCCGGAGATGTTGGGCTATACCTTGACTGTCATCGTCGAAGTGGAGGTGGAAAACGAGAGGCTGGATCTTCTGGACGAAATGAAGCGAACGTTCGTTGCATGTCCTCAAGTGCAACAGTGTTTCTACGTTGCCGGAGAGTGTGACTTTTTGCTGATCATGCTTGTAAAGGACATGGAGCAGTACACCCGGCTGACGCGCGATTTATTTTTTGAAAATAACAACGTCAAGCGATTCAAAACACTGATTTCGATGAGTAACGTAAAGACTGGGATGTTCGTACCGACCCAAGATTGAGCAGGTACCCAGGCCCGTAATGCCTGGCCTAAAAGCTTACGGATTCTTTATCGAAAATCGGCAGCGTCACATAACCTTGAAGGCAGCGGAGCCCGCGCAGACTCCAGCGCGCTGATGAGCGGAACGCTGAAAAATAGTGGAGGCGGGGCCATTTCCGGTTCATATTTTCTAGGCGATTAACGCATGTTTTAAAAAAATCCTGGCTGCGTTAAGAAAATCTGGCCAAAGACAGTGGGCAAAATGGGAAATCTGGTGGTTACGCCCATTTGATCGATGCGATGGGCATGAAGGCTATCGGGGTAAGGAAGCCTGCGCTCGTTCAACCTGTCACCCGTATTGAGCGGATCAATGGCGCACTTGCAGTGCCACAGGCGGTTGCACCGGAGGCTGGGGATTTTCTCGCCCACATCATCTTTGCCCTCAAACATGAGGGCGTGAACCCGTCTATTTTGGCGCAGTGTCCGTAGCACCCTGAATCACTTCACCACTGGCATACCCGCCCCCATCCACTACCCTCGCACCACCACCGCAGGAAGCGGTTCATCTTTCAACGCATGGAGCACGCATGTCTCTCGCTATCGTTCACAGCCGGGCTCAGGTGGGTGTGGGTGCGCCTGCGGTCACGGTCGAGGCGCATCTGGCCAATGGGCTGCCAGCGCTGACCCTGGTGGGGTTGCCGGAGGCATCGGTCAAGGAGAGCAAGGATCGGGTGCGCAGCGCGATCCTCAATTCGGGGCTTGAGTTTCCGGCGCGGCGGATCACGTTGAACCTGGCGCCGGCGGATCTTCCGAAAGACGGCGGGCGATTCGATCTGGCCATTGCGCTGGGAATCCTGGCGGGCAGTGGGCAGATTCCGGCGATCACCCTGGATAATGTGGAGTGCCTGGGCGAACTGGCGCTCTCAGGTGCCGTGCGGCCGGTGCAGGGTGTGTTGCCCGCTGCCCTCGCCGCCCGCGACGCGGGACGCACGCTGATCGTGCCCAGGGATAACGCCGAAGAGGCGGCGCTGGCCTCGAACCTGACGGTGATTGCTGCGGACGATTTGATGCAGTTGGTCAGTCACTTCAACGGGCGCAACCCGATCAGCCCCTTCAATGCCAATGGGCTGCTGCTGGTGAGCAAGCCTTATCCGGACCTGAGCGAGGTGCAGGGTCAGGTCGCGGCCAAGCGCGCGTTGCTGGTGGCCGCCGCTGGCGCGCACAACCTTTTGTTCAGTGGCCCACCGGGAACAGGCAAGACCTTGCTCGCCAGTCGATTGCCCGGATTGCTGCCGCCGCTGGACGAGCGCGAAGCGCTGGAGGTAGCGGCCATTCAGTCGGTAGCCAGCCATGTGCCGCTGAAGAATTGGCCGCAGCGGCCCTTTCGGCATCCCCATCATTCGGCATCGGGTGCGGCGCTGGTGGGCGGCGGTAGTCGGCCGCAGCCAGGGGAAATCACCCTGGCGCACCATGGCGTGCTGTTTCTCGATGAATTGCCGGAGTTCGACAGGAAGGTGCTGGAGGTCTTGCGCGAACCCTTGGAGAGCGGCGAGATCGTGATTGCGCGGGCGCGGGACAAGATTCGTTTTCCTGCGCGGTTTCAGTTGGTGGCGGCGATGAATCCGTGCCCCTGCGGGTATCTGGGTGACCCCAGCGGCAAATGCCAGTGCGGCAGCGATCAGATCCAGCGGTACCGCAACAAGCTGTCCGGGCCGTTGCTGGATCGGATCGATCTGCATCTCACGGTGGCGCGGGAGGCGACGGCCCTGAGTCATGAGCCACAGGCGGGGGAAAACACAGCCAGTGCCGCCACCAAGGTGGCCGAGGCGCGTGAGTTGCAGAATCGACGTCAGGGTTGTGCCAACGCGTTTCTCGATCTGCCGGGGTTACGCGAGCATTGCAGGTTGTCGTCCGAGGACGAGCGCTGGTTGGAAACCGCGTGTGAGCGGTTGACGCTGTCGCTGCGCGCAGCGCATCGATTGTTGAAGGTGGCCCGCACCTTGGCGGATCTCGAGCAGGCGAAAGATATCGAGCGGGCGCATGTTGCGGAAGCGTTGCAGTATCGGCCTTCAGCGCAGTGAGCCGTGGCGGGAGATGTGCAGTGGAGCCAGAAGCATGATTGCGTTTCAGCAGGCCAATCGGGGATACCGCCGACGCGGCTTGCACCGCTGCTACAGGGGATCGGGCATTCATGCATTACCGCGTCGGCGGTGGGTGCGGTGTATCTGTCGGTTACAGAACGACGCGCAGGACTTGGCCGGCGTGGTAGAGGGAGAAGCCGGTTTCGTAGACTCCGGTACGCAAACCAGGCGCCGACACCGGTTTATCCGCGCAGAACGGCAGTGGCAGTTTGTCGGCCTGCCCATGCAACAAGAACTGCGCCAAGGCTTTGCCCACGACGGTGCCGGTGGTGTTGCCGCGGCCGTTGTAGCCGGTCACCGACACCAGCCCTGGAGCGGGTTCGAACAGGCGCATCAGGTGGTCGGGGGTGAAGTCGATGCAGCCGGTCCAGTGCATTTCCCAGTCGACCTTGCCCAGTTGCGGGAAGTAATGGGTCTGGATACGGTCCGCCCAGCGGCGGATGAACCAGGCGGGTTTGTTGTCCACCCGGCCCATGCTGCCGAGCAACAGACGGCCGTCGTCGTCGCGGCGGATGCTGCTCAGCACCAGGCGGGTATCCCAGGAGCCTTGCCCATGTTTGAGCACGGCATCGGCGGCTGTCGAATGCAGGGGCTTGGAAGCGACCTGATAGTAGTAGCCGCGGAAGAATTGGCCGCGCAGGTTGCACCAGTCGCCTTCGGTGTAGGCACCAGTGGAAATCAGCACTTTGTCGGCGTTGACTTCGCCCTTGGCGGTCTTCACCAGCCAGCCCCCGGCTTGTTGTTCCAGACCCAGTACCGGCGAGTGCTGGAACACCTGCCCGCCCAGACGCTGAACCGCCGCGCCCAGGCCACGGGTGTAGGCCATGGGGTTGATGGTGCCGGCGCGGCGGTCGAGCAGGGCCGCTTCGATCTTTTCGGTGCCGCAGTAGTCGACGCATTGCGCCCCGGTGAGCAGCTCCACGTCAGCGCCCCGCCGCTGCCATTGCTCGCAGCGCGATTTCAGGTCAGCCACGCCATTGGCGTTGTGAGCCATGTGCAAGGTGCCGTCGTTGTGGGCCTGGCAGTCGATGCCATAGCGTTCGATCAGCGCGAAGACTTCGGCCGGCGCCCCGCCGAGCACGGTGTTGAGGCGGCCGCCCACGGCACTGCCCAAGGTCTGCTCGACTTCGTCGGGCGGGATCCAGGTGCCAGCGTTGACCAACCCGACATTGCGCCCCGAGCCGCCCGTGCCGATTTCACTGGCATCGAGCAGCACCACGCGCTTGCCCTGCTCCAGTAATTCGATGGCCGCGCACAACCCGGTGATACCGCCGCCGATCACGCAGACATCCGCCTTTACCGCACTGGCCAGAGCCGCCGTGTGAGGGGGCCTGGCGGTGATGTGTTCCCAAAGACATTGTTGCCGTAGTTCGCTCATGACTCATTCCAAGCCAGGGAAATCGGGTTCGGACCGCGCCGTCGTCATCGCAGGCAGAGCCCGCTCCCACAGGGATATCCATTGCAGCAAAGATCCCTGTGGGAGCGGGTTCTACCCGCGATAGCGCCAGCCCCGCCACCACATCACTCAACCATCAATCAATCAAACACGATGCCCTGGGCCAGCGGCAGCTCGCACGAGTAGTTGACGGTGTTGGTCTGGCGGCGCATGTAGGCTTTCCAGGCATCGGAGCCGGATTCGCGGCCGCCACCGGTTTCCTTCTCGCCACCGAAAGCGCCACCGATTTCCGCACCACTGGTGCCGATGTTGACGTTGGCGATGCCACAGTCGCTGCCGGCCGCGCTCTGGAAACGCTCGGCTTCGCGCAGGTCGGTGGTGAAGATGCACGAGGACAGGCCCTGTGGCACTTCGTTGTTCAGGCGCAGGGCCTCGTCGAAGTCTTCGTAGCTCAAGACATACAGGATCGGCGCGAAGGTTTCGTGGCGCACCACGTCCGACTGCCCCGGCATTTCGACGATGGCCGGGGCCACGTAGTAGGCGTTCGGGTATTGATCGGCCAGTTGACGCTCGCCGCCGAACACTTCGCCACCCTCGTCACGTGCCTTGGCCAGGGCACCCTGCATGGCGTCGAAGGATGGCTTGTCGATCAGGGGGCCGACCAGGTTGTCCTTGCGCGGATCGCCGATACGCACCTTGGCGTAAGCCGCCTTGACCCGAGCGAGCACTTCGTCCTTGATCGAGCTGTGCACGATCACCCGGCGCAATGTGGTGCAGCGCTGGCCTGCGGTGCCCACGGCACTGAACAGGATGCCGCGCACGGCCAGGTCGAGGTCGGCGCTGGGGGCGAGGATCATGGCGTTGTTGCCGCCCAGTTCGAGGATGCTGCGGCCGAAGCGCGCGGCGACCCGTGGTCCGACTTCGCGGCCCATGCGGGTGCTGCCGGTGGCACTGACCAGCGCGACGCGTGGGTCGTCGACCAGAGCTTCGCCGGCTTCGCGATCACCGATGATCAGTTGAGCCAGGCCCTTGGGTGCATCGCCGAACTGCTCCAGGGCCTTGTCGAACAGTGCCTGGCAGGCCAGCGCGGTCAGCGGGGTCTTTTCCGACGGTTTCCAGATCACCGAATCACCGGCCACCAGGGCCAGGGCGGTGTTCCACGCCCACACCGCCACCGGGAAGTTGAACGCGCTGATGACGCCCACCACACCCAGCGGCTGCCAGGTTTCACGCATGTGGTGGCCAGGGCGCTCGGAGGCGATGGTCAGACCGTACAGTTGACGAGACAGGCCGACGGCGAAATCGCAGATGTCGATCATTTCCTGCACTTCACCCAGGCCTTCCTGAGTGATCTTGCCGGCTTCGATCGACACCAGCTCGCCGAGCTGGGCCTTGTGGGCGCGCAGGACTTCACCGAAAAGTCGGACCAGCTCGCCGCGACGCGGTGCCGGCACGGTGCGCCAGGCCAGGAACGCCTCGTGCCCCAGAGCGATCTTGTCGACGACCTGCGCCTTGGATTCCAGGCTCACCGAGGCGATCTGGCTGCCATCGATCGGGGTATGCACGGGATGGTTGCCATCCTTGAATGCACTCGCCGCAACACCCAGGCTTTCGAGCAGGCCATCGACCATTGTTTTCTCCTCACAAGGCTTTAACGATAAGAACGAATTGAGATCAGTATTAATCCGCGGGCCAGACCACCACAACGGAGCAATATTCCATATATCATTCCCTCACCTCATGACCTTGCGCCGATGCCTCCATGTCAAAACGCCTTGTTCCTTCGATGACGGCCCTGCAGTGTTTCGAAGCGGCCGCCCGCCACCTGAGCTTCACCCGCGCGGCGGAAGAACTGCACCTGACCCAGAGTGCGGTCAGCAAGCAGGTCGCACAGCTCGAAGACATGTTGCGCCATCACCTGTTCCTGCGCATTCGCCGACGCCTGCAGCTGACCCCGGCGGGCTCGCTGTACCTGGCCGAGGTGAACAAGATCCTCACCCAGGTGGACATTTCCAGCCGCTACATCTTGTCCTACGGCGACGAAACCGAAGTGCTGACCGTGGCCACCCAGCCCAGCTTCGGCGTGGGTTGGCTGATCCCCAAGCTCAAGGGTTTCGGCAAGGCGCACCCCAATATCCATCTGGACATCCGCAACGAGCTGGAGCCGTTCGCGTTGCTGCAGGCCAAGGCGGACGTGGGTTTCTTCTTCGGCCAGGGCACCTGGCCCGGGGCGACCTGCATCGAGCTGTTCGACGATCAGGTGGTGCCGGTCTGCGCACCCGACCTGCTCGACCAGCCGTTGAGCAACGCCGAGCAACTGGCCGAGCAGGTGCTGATGCAATGCACGTCGCGGCCCGAAGCGTGGCACGAGTGGTTTCTGGAGCAGGGCCTGAGCGCCCAGAACAGTTACCACGGTCCCCGTTTCGATACCTTCTACATGTGCCTGAGCGCAGCGCTTGCCGGCTGTGGCGTGGCGCTGGTGCCGCGTTATCTGGTGGAGAACCACCTGGCCAACGGCGATCTGGTCATGCCCTGGCCGCACACCATGAGCAGCCAGGGCGCGCACTTCGTGGCGTTTGCCGAGCATGCGGCGGAAGTCCCGAAAGTGCGTGCGCTGGTCGACTGGATCCTCGAGCAGGTCCCGTCTTGACAAGGCAGGCTGATCGGCCGCGATGCCGACTTGCAGGAATGACCCCCGCACTTTTTTTCGCTTGATCGTTCAGGTCATTCCCCGCTTTCATACTCCCAGCCCTTTGCGCCTGGAGTCCGCCATGCCCTTCGTCAGTCCCGACCAGACCCGTGCCGCGTTTTCCCGCGCCATGTCCGAGATGTACAAGAAAGAAGTGCCGTTGTACGGCGACTTGATGAGCCTGGTCGGCGAGGTCAATCGTCAGTGCCTCGAGCAACAGCCGGAGCTGGGCCGATCCCTGGCCCGTACCGGCGAGATCGAGCGCCTGGATGCCGAGCGCCATGGCGCGATTCGGGTCGGCACCGCTGCGGAACTGGCGACCATCGCCCGCCTGTTCGCGGTCATGGGCATGCAGCCGGTGGGTTACTACGACCTGACGTCGGCGGGGGTACCGGTGCACTCGACGGCCTTTCGGGCGGTCCACGAACAGTCACTGCAAGTGAGCCCCTTTCGCGTGTTCACCTCGCTGCTGCGCCTGGAGCTGATCGAAGACGTTGCGCTACGCGAACAGGCCCGGCAACTGTTGGAACAGCGGCAGATCTTCACCCAGCCGTGCCTGGTGTTGATCGAGCGCTTCGAGCGTGATGGCGGCCTCGATCAGGCCAGCTCCGACGCCTTCGTCGAGCAGGCCCTGGAAACCTTCCGCTGGCACCACGACGCCACGGTGACCGCAGCCCAGTATCAAAGCCTGCACGACGCCCATCGCCTGATCGCCGACGTGGTGGCCTTCAAGGGGCCGCACATCAATCACCTGACGCCACGCACGCTGGACATCGATAGGGTGCAGGCACTGATGCCCGCTCGCGGGATCACGCCCAAGGCCGTGATCGAAGGGCCGCCGCCACGTCGTCATGCCATTCTGCTGCGTCAGACCAGCTTCAAGGCGTTGCAGGAAAAAGTCGCGTTCACTGACTCAACGGCTGGCGCCGAAGGCAGCCACACCGCGCGCTTCGGCGAGATCGAGCAACGCGGCGCGGCACTGACGCCCAAGGGACGCGAACTGTACGACCGCCTGCTGAACGCTTCGCGCACCGCACTGGCCGGGTTTCCCAGCGAGACCAACGCCTCGGACTACATGCGCCTTCTGGGTGAGCAGTTCGGTGAGTTTCCCGATGACCTGATGCAGATGCGCGAGCAGGACCTGGCGTTCTTCCGCTACTTCGCCAGCGGCCAGCCGAGTGCGGGCGAAACCACACTGCAGGGGCTGCTGGACAATGGTGCCATCCGCTGCGAGCCGTTGGTGTACGAAGACTTCCTACCAGTCAGCGCTGCCGGCATCTTTCAGTCCAATCTGGGCGACGATGCCCAGGCCGAATACGGTCTGGGGTCGAGCCAGGAGGCATTTCATCAGGCCTTGGGCCGCACGGTGCTCGATGAGCTCGCGCTGTACGCCCAGACCCAGCAGCGGTCGCTGGACGACTGCGCTCGCGCACTGGGCCTCCCCTCGCTAGGCTGATTCTGCCGCTAGCGGGCGCCGCCCACCCGGAAGCGATTCACTTCCTGACGCAGCTCCGCCGCCAGCCCTTCCAGCTCGCGAGCGGTCTGCGCCAGGTTGGAGACCACCTCGCGCTGCTCGCCATTGGTCATGGCAATGCTCTGCAGGTTGCTGCTGAGCATGGTGGCCGTGCTGCTCTGCTCCTGGGTCGCGGTGCTGATCGCATCGAACTGATGCCCCGCCGACCGGCTCTGCTCGTCGATCTGGGCGAGCGCCTGGGCGACCTTGGCGTTGCGGGTCAGGCCTTCGCGCATCAGCACGTTGCCCTGGTCCATGGTGCTGATGGCGTTGGCGGTTTCCTTCTGGATGCTGCCGATCATGCCGGAGATTTCGTCGGTGGCCTGGCGCGTGCGCGAGGCCAGGCTGCGCACCTCGTCGGCGACCACGGCGAAGCCACGGCCCTGCTCACCGGCACGGGCGGCTTCGATGGCAGCGTTGAGGGCCAGCAGATTGGTCTGCTCGGCAATCGAGGTGATCACCCCGACGATGCCGCCGATTTCCTGCGAGCGCTGCCCCAGGGTGTTGATGACCCCAGCGGTGCTGTTCAGGGCGCCGGCAATCTGTTCCAGCGAATTGGATGCCTCGTCCATCGAGGCGCGGCCGATGCGGGTCTGCTGGGCGTTGTCCTGGGCCAGACGCTGGGTGTGGCCCATGTTGTCGGCGATGTCCAGGGACGTCGCACTGAATTCCTCGACAGCGCCGGCCATGCTGGAAATCTCGCCGGACTGGTGTTCCATGCCTTCATAAGCACCCGCCGACAGGCTCGACAACGTTTGCGCGCGGCTGCTGACTTCATGGGCGGCATTGCGAATGTGCACCACCATGTTCGACAGGGCTTCGCCCATATGGTTGAAACTGCTGGCCAGCTGGCCGATCTCGTCGTGGCTGGACACCTTCAGACGGGCATCCAGATCGCCCGCACCCAGCGCTTCGGCCTGGCGCACCAGTTCACCCAGCGGCCGCAGCTTGCTGCGCAACAGCCAGATCGCTGCACCCACCGCGATCAGCATCGCCAGCAGGCTGCCGATCGCCAGTTGAGTGCCGACGTTCCAGGTCACGGCATTGATTTCGGCCTTGGGCATGCTCGCCACCACACTCCAGGGTCCCCCGGCGAACGTCACTGCTTCGGAGAAGATATCCTGCTTGCCGTCGTTCCACAGCCGGCCCTTGCCATCCAGACGTGCTAGATCGGCCAGGGTCTTGGCCGCGGCGTCCGGTTCGTTGACGTTGGCCGGCGGCACCAACCAGCGGTTCTGCTCGTCGAGCAGGGCCAGGGAGCCGGTCTCGCCGATACGGAAGCGTTGCAGGTTGGCGAACTGGGTATTTTGCGCATCGGTGTAGTCGAAACCGACGAAGAGCACTGCAATTACCTGGCCCGAGCCATCGCGCACCGGGGTGTATTGAGTAATGTAGGAGCGTTCGAATAGAACCGCGCGACCGATGTAGTTCTGGCCGTCGAGCAAGCGCTTGTAGGCAGGATGAGCATGGTCGAGCACGGTGCCGATGGCGCGGCTGCCGTCCTGCTTGGTCAGCGAGGTGCTGATGCGCACGAATTCGCTGCCGCTGCGCACGAAGACCGTGGCAACGCCCGCGGTAAGCTGCTTGAAGTCGTCAACTTCCGTGAAATCGTTGTTCAGCGTCTGGCTGCCCAGACGCAGGCTTGGCGTCTGCTGGTTGCCCACGGTGACCTGCGTGCTCGGGTCCACGCTCAGTCCCCCGGCGAAGCGCTTCTCGAAGAGCCCGCTCAAGCGCTGAGTGCTGTCGCGCAAGGTGCTGTGAAACGTGCTGAGCTGGTCGGCCAGCAACCTCGCCTCGCTGGCCATGTGCTGCTCGCGAATGGCCAGGTTGGCGATGTCCAGTGAGCGCAAGGCGAAGGCCGTACTACCGGTGATGACGATCGCGAGAATCACGGCCAAGGCGATGCCCAGTTGCGTGGCGATACGAGCGCGAGGTTGCGACATGTGAAGCTCCTGAGAATCGTGTGCGTGGCAGCAGTGCCAGGGATGGTCCAGACCTGTCGAGCACTCGCCATCCTTGATCTTATTGGTACTGCTACATCGGCGATCCGAACGAATACTTGAGCACGATACTGCGGCATGGCCGGCACAGGTACATTTGCGTTGCGCTGCCACAAGGCCGAGAATCCACCGTCCCATCCCCCCGCTGACCGAGCTTCATCATGCATGCCTCCATCCGTATCGAACTTCGAGCCCTGCTTCGGCTGGCGGGGCCGCTGATCGCCTCGCAACTGGCGCACATGCTGATGGTCCTGACCGACACCTTGATGATGGCGCGCCTGAGCCCCGAGGCGTTGGCCGGCGGCGGCCTGGGGGCGGCCAGCTATTCCTTCGTGTCGATCTTCTGCATCGGCGTGATCGCTGCGGTCGGTACGCTGGTGTCGATCCGCAAGGGTGCCGACGACCAGCAAGGCGTGGCCCGCCTGACCCAGGCCGGGCTGTGGCTGGCCTGGGGCATGGCGGCCGTGGCGGCCGTGCTGCTGTGGAACCTGGGGCCGGTGCTGTCCATGCTCGGGCAGACCCCGGCCAACGTCGCCTTCGCTACCCAGTTCCTCCTGCTGCTGCCGTTCGCCTTGCCGGGCAACCTGAGCTTCATGGCGCTGCGCGGCTTTACCGCCGCGCTGGGTCGCGCCACGCCGGTGATGGTCATCAGCATCATCGCCACCGTGGCCAACTACCTGCTCAACCACGCGTTCATCGAAGGCATGTTCGGCTTGCCCAAGCTCGGTCTGGTGGGGATCGGCATGGTCACGGCAATCATCAGCACGCTGATGGCGATTGCCCTGGCCCTGTACATTCGCTTTCACCGTGCCTATGCACCCTACCCGCTGCTCAAGGGGCTGGCCCGGCCAAACCTGAACGCCCTGCGCGAGTTGTGGCGGCTGGGCCTGCCGATCGGCGGCACCTATGCCGTGGAGGTCGGCCTGTTCGCCTTCGCCGCGCTGTGCATCGGCACCATGGGCACCACGCCGCTGGCTGCGCACCAGATCGCCCTGCAGATCATTTCGGTGGCCTTCATGGTGCCGGCGGGCATGTCCTATGCGGTGACCATGCGCATCGGCCAGCACTACGGCGCCGGGCACCTGCTGGCCGCGCGCTTGGCCGGGCGGGTCGGCATCAGCCTCGGCGCCGTGGTGATGCTGGGCTTCGCCCTGCTGTTCTGGCTCGCGCCGGGGCCTTTGGTTGGGGTGTTTCTGGACCGCTCCGATCCGGCCTTCCACGGTGTCATCGAGCTGGCCATCAGTCTGCTGGCCGTGGCGGCCTGGTTCGAGATGTTCGATGGCATCCAGACCATCGCCATGGGGGCCATTCGTGGCCTCAAGGACGCCAAGACCACCTTTCTGGTCGGGCTGTTCTGCTACTGGGCGATCGGTGCGCCCGCGGCCTGGAGCCTGGCGTTCCACTTCCAGCTCGGCGCGGTGGGCGTCTGGTGGGGGTTGGCGCTGGGTCTGCTGTGTTCGGCCGTTACCCTGACCCTGGCGTTCGAGTGGCGCATGCGTCGATTGCGCCGGCTGGCCACGCCTACGGCGCTGGCGACCTGACGGCCTGAGCCTGGCCGAAACGCAGGAATGCCTGCAGCTGCTCCAGGGGCAAGGGCTGACTGATCAGATAGCCCTGCACCTGGTCGCAGCCGAAATCGCGCAGCAACGCCAACTGCTCGGGCGTCTCGACGCCCTCGGCCACGACGTTCAGGTCCAGGTTGTGCGCCAGGTTGATCATGGCGTGCACCAGCTTGCTGTTTTCAGGACGTTGCTCCATACCGCTGACGAAGCTCTTGTCGATCTTGAGCAAGGCGATCGGCAGGCTGCTGAGGTGGACGAACGAAGAGAAGCCGGTGCCGAAATCGTCGAGGGAAAAGCGCACGCCCAGACGGCCCAACGCGTCCATGGTCTGCTTGACCAGATCGTTGCGGCGCATGACCGCGGTTTCGGTGAGTTCGAACTCCAGCCAGCCGGCATCGATGCCGCGCTCGGCGATCAACCGTCCCAGGGTGCTGAGCAACTGGCTGTCCTGAAACTGCCGGAACGACAGATTGATCGCCATGTGCAAGGGTTCGAAGCCGCTTTCGCGCAAGGTCTGCATGTCGCGCAAGGCCCGTGCGATGACCCAGTAGCCCATCGGCACGATCAACCCGCTCTGCTCGGCCAGCGGCACGAACTCGCCGGGTGCGAGCACGCCACGTTCGCGATGCCTCCACCGCACCAGGGCCTCGAGACCGACGATGGTATTGCCGCTCAGGTCCAGCCGTGGCTGGTAGTGCAGTTCCAGCTCGTCACGCCGCAGGGCGCGGCGCAGCTCGCTTTCGAGGTCGGCCAGGCTGCGCGCATGGCGGTTGATGCGTTCGTTGAACAGATGGTAGCTGCAGCCCTGGGTGCTTTTGGCCTGCTGCATGGCGATGTGCGCGTGCCACATCAGCGGGTCGGCACCGGCGCCGGCGCGGGCATGGGCGATGCCCAGGCTGCAGCCGATCAGCAGGCTCTCGCCATCGACGTAATAGGGTTCGGCCATGGCCTCGATGATGTTGGCCGCCAGGCGCTCGGCCCGTGATGGGTCGCGGCGGGTGTCGAGCAACAGGGCGAACTCGTCGCTGCCCAGGCGGGCCACCTGATCGCCCGCTTCCAGCTGCTTCTTAAGGCGTGCCACCACCTGCAGGATCAGCCGATCGCCGGCCTGGTGTCCCAGCGCATCGTTGGCATGGCGGAAGTTGTCCATGTCCAGGTGGCCCAGGGCAACGCCACGGCCTTCCTGTTCGGCCAGGCGGGCGGTGAGCAGAGTCTGGAAACCGGGACGGTTGGCGATGCCGGTCAAGGGATCCTGTTCGGCCAGGCGTTGCAGGGTGTCCTGCAGCACGCCGCGTTCGCGCGCATGGCGCAGGCAGCGGCGCAACGTATCGCTGTTGAGCTCGCCCAGTACCAGCCAGTCGCTGGCGCCGGGCGGCGGTTGCGCAGGCTCCTCGGTGAGCAGCAGCACCACCGGCAGCGCGCAGCGCCCGGGTGCCGGCAGCCGCTCGGGGGTCGCCAGCAACAGGGTGCCGGCCTGATTGTCGAACTGCCCGGCCACCGTGTCCCAGGATGACGCTTCGATCAACGTGGCCACATCGCCCAGGGGCGCCAGGCACTCGCGCAACGACGTGGCCCAGGTGCGATCCTGGGCCAGCAGCAACAGCCGCGCGGGTTCGACAGGCGTAGACAAACGAGCTCCTTGGGACAGTTTCACAGTCATTCGATAGCGCTTAAAAACGGCCTCGGCAACAGCTCGGGCCAGACCCAATCCAAAGTACGTGTCAACGTGTAACCACATCCTGCTGCAAAGTCGACAAACCGGCAAATTTTAATGGATCTGCGGTCGCGGCACAGTTGCACCAGCGGTGCTAAAATGCGCGGCCATTTCGTCAGTGACTCCCGTCATGTCCCGACTCAATCCCCGGCAGCAAGAAGCCGTGAACTACGTCGGCGGCCCTCTTTTGGTGCTCGCCGGTGCAGGTTCCGGCAAGACCAGCGTGATCACCCGCAAGATCGCCCACCTGATCCAGAACTGCGGCATTCGCGCCCAGTACATCGTCGCCATGACCTTCACCAACAAGGCTGCGCGTGAGATGAAGGAGCGCGTCGGCACCCTGCTGCGCAGCGGCGAAGGGCGGGGCCTGACCGTGTCGACCTTCCACAACCTGGGCCTCAACGTCATCCGCAAGGAACACGCGCGGCTGGGCTTCAAGCCGGGCTTCTCGATCTTCGACGAAGCCGACGTGAAAGCGTTGATGACCGACATCATGCAAAAAGAGTACTCGGGCGAGGACGGCGTCGACGAGATCAAGAACATGATCGGCGCCTGGAAGAACGACCTGATACTGCCGCCCCAGGCCCTGGAGCAGGCTCGCAACCCCAAGGAACAGACCGCAGCCATCGTCTACAGCCATTACCAGCGCACCTTGCGCGCGTTCAACGCGGTGGACTTCGACGACCTCATCCTGCTGCCGGTGAAGCTGTTCCAGGAACATCCGGACATCCTCGAGAAGTGGCAGAACAAGGTTCGCTATCTGCTGGTGGACGAGTACCAGGACACCAACGCCAGCCAGTACCTGCTGGTGAAGCTGCTGATCGGTACGCGCAACCAGTTCACCGTGGTCGGCGACGATGACCAGTCCATCTATGCCTGGCGTGGCGCGCGCCCGGAAAACCTGATGCTGCTCAAGGACGACTACCCGTCGCTGAAAGTGGTCATGCTGGAGCAGAACTACCGCTCCACCAGCCGCATCCTGCGCTGTGCCAACGTACTCATTTCGAACAACCCGCACGCCTTCGAGAAGCAGCTGTGGAGCGAGATGGGGCACGGCGATGAAATCCGCGTGATCCGCTGCCGCAACGAGGATGCCGAAGCCGAGCGCGTGGCCGTCGAGATTCTCAGCCTGCACCTGCGCACCGACCGGCCCTACAGCGATTTCGCCATCCTCTATCGGGGCAACTACCAGGCCAAGCTCATCGAGCTGAAGCTGCAGCACCACCAGATTCCCTATCGGCTCAGTGGCGGCAACAGCTTCTTCGGGCGTCAGGAAGTGAAGGACCTGATGGCCTACTTCCGCCTGATCGTGAACCCGGACGACGACAACGCCTTCCTGCGGGTGATCAACGTGCCACGCCGGGAAATCGGTTCCACGACCCTGGAAAAGCTCGGCAACTATGCCACCGAGCGCAAGATCTCGATGTACGCGGCCACCGACGAGATCGGCCTGGGCGAGCATCTGGACGCGCGCTTCACCGATCGCCTGAGCCGCTTCAAGCGCTATATGGACAAGGTCCGCGAGCAGTGCGCCGGTGAAGACCCGATCGGGGCGCTGCGCAGCATGGTCATGGACATCGACTACGAGCAGTGGCTGCGCACCAACAGTTCCAGTGAAAAGGCCGCCGACTACCGCATGAGCAACGTGTGGTTTCTGGTCGAGGCCTTGAAGAACACCCTGGAAAAGGACGAAGACGGCGCCATGACGGTCGAGGAAGCGATCGGCAAGCTGGTGCTGCGCGACATGCTCGAACGGCAGCAGGAAGAAGAGGACGGCGCCGAGGGCGTGCAGATGATGACCCTGCATGCGTCCAAGGGCCTGGAATTTCCCTACGTGTTCATCATGGGCATGGAAGAGGAAATCCTGCCGCACCGCTCCAGCATCGAGGCTGACACCATCGAGGAAGAACGCCGCCTGGCCTACGTGGGCATCACGCGCGCGCGGCAGACCCTGGCCTTTACCTTCGCCGCCAAGCGCAAGCAGTACGGCGAGATCATCGATTGCGCACCCAGCCGCTTTCTCGATGAACTGCCGCCCGACGACCTGGCCTGGGAAGGTAACGACGACACGCCCACGGAAGTCAAAGCCGTGCGCGGCAATACCGCATTGGCCGATATCCGCGCCATGCTCAAACGCTGAATTCAACCCTGCCCGGGCCACAGCCGGCCTGCGCACATTGGTACATCGAGGAACCACCGTGGAAGCTCTGCACAAAAAGATTCGCGAAGAAGGCATCGTGCTTTCCGATCAGGTATTGAAGGTCGATGCCTTTCTCAACCACCAGATCGATCCGCTCTTGATGCAGCAGATCGGCGACGAATTCGCCCGCCGGTTCGCCGATGCCGGGATCACCAAGATCGTCACCATCGAGGCTTCGGGCATCGCCCCGGCGGTGATGGCCGGGCTGCGCCTGGGCGTGCCGGTGATCTTCGCGCGCAAGCACCAGTCGCTGACGCTGACGGAAAACCTGCTGGTGGCCTCGGTGTATTCGTTCACCAAGCAGACGGAAAGCACGGTGGCCATTTCGCCGCGTCATTTGAACAGCAAAGATACCGTGCTGGTGATCGACGATTTCCTGGCCAACGGCAAAGCGTCGCAGGCGCTGATTTCGATCATCAACCAGGCTGGCGCCAAACTGGCCGGACTGGGTATCGTCATCGAGAAGTCCTTCCAGGGCGGCCGCGCCGAACTCGATGCGCAAGGCTATCGCGTGGAATCCCTGGCCCGGGTACAGTCGCTGGCCAATGGCGTCGTGACCTTCGTGGAGTGACCTGACCCACCGCAGCGCCTAGCGCGCCGGGTCTTCGGTCTCCTGCAGGGCGGCCAGTACCAGGCGCTGGTAGAGTTCCTCGCGCAACCCCTGCGGCTGGTCCAGGCCCATGCGCTGCAGGTGCAGGGGGTAGCGGCTGGCCTCGGGTGCCTCCAGCGCCGCCTTGCCCAGCTCGAGCATCTCGCTGAGTTTGAACTTGCTTTTGAGCCAGTTCAGCGCGCGCAGCAAGTCCTTTTCCTCATCGGTGAAATCGCACCCCAGCGGATACTCCGGGAACAGCGACGCGTGTCGATTGCGGATTGCCTCCAGACGCTCGCTGGTATTGTTGGCAAAGCGCGGATCGAGCACGAAATCCTTGCTCAACTTGCCGGCACGTTGAGCTTCGTCGATCAGGCTGGGCTGGAAGCGCGAATCGCTGATGTTGATCATCGCCTCGATCACCTCGGCATCGGTACGCCCGCGCAACTGGGCAATGCCGTACTCGGTCACGACGATGTCGCGCAGGTGCCGTGGAATCGTGCAATGGCCATAGTCCCACAGCACGTTGGAGCTGATGACACCCGCCGATTCCCGCCAACTGCGCAGGATCAGCACCGAACGTGCGCCCTCCAGGGCGTGCCCCTGAACGACGAAATTGTACTGCCCGCCAACGCCGCTGATGACGCGCCCGTCTTCGAGCTGGTCCGACACGGCCGCGCCCATCACCGTCGCCGTGAACACGGTATTGATGAACCGCGCATCGCGTCGTTGCAGACGTTTGAGCTGCTCGTCGCCATACAGCTCGTTGATGTAGCTGATCGCGGTCATGTCGAATCGGGCCAAGCTTGCCGCCGGCATCTGCCGAAGGCGCTCGTAGAAACTGTTCGGCCCGAGAAAGAAACCGCCGTGTACCACCACCCCGTCCTGGTCCTCATCGGCGTGCAGCACACCGGCGTTTGCCGCGGCCTGGCGTGCCACGTCCGGGTAGACCTTGCGGCGTATCACCCCCGCTTCGGCGAGGGCCAGCAGGCCGTTGACGAACATCTCGCTGCAGCCATACAGGCCGGTAGCGAAGGGCTCGACGCCGCCTTCGGCCTGGATCAACGCCTGCCAGGGCGACAGGTCGAGTTCATCGAGCAACGCCCGGTAGCCGGCATTGTCGGCCTGACGCGCGAGCAGGGCGGCGCTCAGCGCATCGCCCATCGCCCCGATACCGATCTGCAGCGTGCCACCGTCGCGCACCAGTGTGCTGGCATGCAGACCGATGAAATGATCCTGCACACCGACCGGCATGTTCGGCGTGGAAAACAGCGTCGACTGCTCGGCACCGTCGATCAGCAGATCGAACGCCTCGCTGTCGATCTCAGCGCTGCCGGGCATGAACGGCAGGGCTTCGTGGACCTGGCCCAGAATCAGAATGGTCTCGCCGGCCGCACGACGCCTTTCGATCATCGGCAGCAGGTCCAGGGTGATGTCCGGATTGCAGCTCAAGCTCAGGCGGCCGGCATCTTCGGGATCCTGGCTGACCAGTTGCGCCACCAGATTCAGCCCCTTGGCATTGATGTCGCGCGCGGCGTGGCTGTAATTGCTGCTGATGTAGCTTTGCTGCGCCGTCGTGCTGCCCAGCAGGCTGCCTGGTTGCATGAAGAACTGTTGTACCGTGATGTTGGAGGGAAGCTCATCACGGCGCAGGTCGGCGAGAAACTCGAACTCGGGGTAATCACCGAACACACGCTCGACGAAGGGTTCGAGCAAGCGCTTCTGCAGGCCGTCGCCCAGGGGCGGGCGGCCCAGCACCAGTGCGGTATAGATCGTCAGGCGCCGCTCGGGCAGGCCCTTGATGCGGGCATACAGCGCGTTGACGAAGCGGTTGGGCTTGCCCAGGCCCAGCGGCATACCCATGTGAATATGCGTGGGCAAACGCTGCAGCACCTGGTCCACGGCCACTTCGATGGAACACCGATGCACCATGCTTTGGCCTCCTGACCTGTTATTTGCAGGTTGGACCGCTATCCTATTGGGATTGTTGCACAGCTGCCGCTGCCACCGGCCGTTGAGCGAACCGACCACACCCTCCAGGACATGCCCGTGACGCTTGAACTTCGCCTTGCCACTCCCGACGATTCCGTGAGCATCTCCCGCCTGCTGATTGCCAACTCAGCCGCCAACGGTGGCACCCTGTATGGCGACTGGTCTGCAGCCGTGGTGCGCACATGGGTCGAAACGGGTACGCCGATCATAGTCGCTATCGACGGCGAGCAGGTCAAAGGCGTGCTGTTCAGTGCCGAAAACGCTGAAGACGCCGCGCCGCCCGTCAAGGCCATGTTCGCCGCCTGCCCGGCCATCGATGATGCCTACGCCTACGGCCCCATCTGCGTGGATGCTTCCATGCGCGGCCAAGGCCTGCCCAAGGCGCTCTACACAAAGCTGTGTCATTACATGGGGGAGCGCCGTGGATTGCTGTTCATCAACCGCAGCAATGTTGGCTCGCTGAAGGCCCATCAAAAACTGGGCATGGACGTCATCGCCGATTTCAAACTCGGTGATCAAGCGTTCGATGTGCTGCAAACACCTGCGAGTTGACGCTCGGAGCAGACCAGAAACTGATCAGCGCGACCGGCCGACTCAGAAATTCGCCGGCGTGGCGGCGCTGATCAAGCGGGCGGGCGTATCGAACGGGTTGCGGAAGCGATGCGGTTTGCTGCTTTCGAAGTAGTAGCTGTCGCCCTCTTCGAGCACGTAGGTGTCCTGACCGACCACCAGCTCCAGGCGCCCTTCCACCAGGATGCCGGTCTCCTCGCCCTCGTGCATGAGCATTTCCATACCGGTGTCAGCACCCGGCGGATAGACCTCGCTGAGAAAGGCGATGGCCCGGCTGGGGTGGGCCTTGCCGACCAGCTTCATGGTCACCGCGCCGTCGGAGATATCGATCAGCTCGTTGGCCTTGTAGACCACTTGGGTTGGCCGCTCGGCCTGCAGTTCTTCGGAAAAGAACTCCACCATGGACATTGGAATCCCGCCCAGCACCTTGCGCAGCGAGCTGATCGAGGGACTCACGCTGTTCTTCTCGATCATGGAAATGGTGCTGTTGGTGACGCCCGCTCGTTTGGCGAGTTCACGCTGGGACAAACCCTTGAGTTTGCGAATGGCTTGCAGTCGTTCGCCGACGTCCAATGCGAAAGCCTCCTGGAATGCTGAGCAGTTCATGATGGCCGGTATCATGGCAACAGCGTTCGGGATTTACAACACATTGGCGGGCGATGGGTCGGCCCGGGCGCATGGCGCGCCCAGACGCTGGACTAAACGTACTGCAAGGGCACGCGGCGCAGGTTGCAGAAGATCTGGTAGGCAATGGTGCCAGCGGCGTGGGCGACGTCACTGGCCAGCACCTGCTTGCCCCACAGCTCGACCGTACTGCCGACGCCCGCCTGGGGCACATCGGTCAGGTCGACGTTGAGCATGTCCATCGATACCCGCCCCGCCAGCACGGTACGCACGCCATCGACCAGCACTGGCGTGCCATTGGGCGCCAGGCGCGGGTAACCATCGGCATAACCCATGGCCACCACGCCGATCCGGCTCGGCCGCTGGGTGACAAAGCGCGCGCCGTAGCCCACGGCCTCCCCCGCAGGCAGTTCACGCACGCTGATGACCTTGGACTGCAGCGTCATAACCGGCTGCAACTGGGCACTGGCAGAGGTCGCGGTTTCGAACGGTGTGGCCCCGTAAAGCATGATGCCGGGGCGCACCCAGTCACTGGGAATCTGCGGCCAGCCGAGCACTGCCGGGGAGTTGCGCAGGCTGATCTCGGCGCTCAGCCCCTGCCGCGCCGTGTCGAACACGGCCAGTTGCTCGGTACTGCTGGGGCAGTCCAGCTCATCGGCGCGGGCGAAATGGCTCATCAGCACGATCTTGGCCACCTTGCCGCTGGCCAGCAGGCGCTGATAGGCGGCCTGGTAATCCTTGGGATGCAGGCCGACACGGTGCATGCCCGAGTCGAGTTTCAACCAGACCTGCAACGGCTGGCTCAAGCGTGACTGCTCGATGGCTTCCAGTTGCCACAACGAATGCACCACGCACCACAGCCCATGCTCGATGATCAATGGCAGTTCGCTGGCTTCGAAAAATCCTTCGAGCAGCAATACCGGCGCGGTGATACCCGCCGCACGCAACTGCAGGGCTTCCTCGATGCAGGCCACGGCAAACCCGTCCGCCTCGCCTTCCAGCGCCTGGGCACAACGCACCGCGCCATGCCCGTAGGCATCGGCCTTGACCACAGCCAACGCCTTCGCCCCACTCATCTGGCGTGCCAGTCGATAGTTGTGGCGCAGGGCGGAGAGGTCGATCAGGGCGCGGGCTGGACGCATGGCGGGCTTCTTTTGCAAGGTTTGAAGGGTGTACAGGTCGAGGGGCCGCCGCGCGGGGCGGCGATCCAGGACCAACAGTTACGAATGCGCCGGCGCCGACTGACCCTGACGAACCGTTTCGTGTGGCTGTCCGTAGCGCGATATGTCCAGGCCGGCGGCGCTGATCTGCGGCTTTTTACGCGCGATCAGGTCGGCAAGCAAGCGTCCCGACCCACATGCCATGGTCCAGCCCAGCGTGCCGTGACCGGTGTTGAGGAACAGGTTCTTGAACGGCGTGGCACCCACGATCGGCGTGCCGTCCGGGGTGGTCGGCCGCAGCCCGGTCCAGAAGCTGGCCTGAGTCAGATCACCGCCCTGCGGGTAGAGATCATTGACGATCATTTCCAGCGTTTCGCGACGACGTGGATTCAGGCTCAGATCGAAACCGGCGATCTCGGCCATCCCGCCGACGCGAATGCGGTTGTCGAACCGGGTGATCGCCACCTTGTAGCTCTCGTCGAGAATGGTCGAGGTCGGCGCCATGGCCGCATCGGTGATCGGCACGGTCAGCGAGTAGCCCTTGAGCGGGTACACCGGTGCCCGGATGCCCAGCGGCTTGAGCAACTGCGGCGAATAGCTGCCCAGTGCCAGCACGTAGCGGTCGGCAGTTTCCAGCTTGCCGTCGATCCAGACGCCGTTGATGCGGTCGCCGGCGAAGTCCAGGCGGTCGATGGCCTGACCGAAGCGGAACTGTACACCCAGATCCCTGGCCATCTGCGCCAGGCGGGTGGTGAACATCTGGCAGTCGCCGGTCTGGTCGTTGGGCAGCCGCAGGGCGCCGGCCAGAATGCCGGTGACCGACGCCAGGGCCGGCTCGACGCGGGCGATGCCTTCGCGATCGAGCAGCTCGTAGGGCACACCGGACTGCTCCAGCACGGCGATGTCCTTGGCGGCGTTGTCCAGTTGCGCCTGGGTGCGGAACAGCTGGGTGGTGCCCAGGGTCCGGCCTTCGTAGGCGATGCCGGTCTCGGCGCGCAGCTCGTCGAGGCAGTCGCGGCTGTACTCGGACAGGCGCACCATGCGCTCCTTGTTCACCGCATAACGGCTGGCGGTGCAATTGCGCAGCATCTGCGCCATCCACAGGTACTGATCGACATCGCCGGTCAGCTTGATCGCCAGCGGTGAATGGCGTTCCAGCAGCCATTTGATGGCCTTGAGCGGCACGCCCGGCGCCGCCCAGGGCGACGCATAACCCGGCGAAACCTGCCCGGCATTGGCGAAGCTGGTTTCCATGGCGACGGCCGGCTGGCGATCGACCACGGTCACTTCCATGCCTTGCCGGGCCAGATAATAGGCACTGACGGTGCCGATCACACCACTACCGAGTACCAGAACGCGCATGTGTGTCGCCCTCATCGCGGAAATCCGCTGACGTAAGATGTTAGGTCCGAAGATGTGGGCAGTATAAAAAGGTCGAGCCAGTGCTTTTCACTGTATGCAAGGCTATATTTGGCGAGAATTCTCGGCCATTGACGCTTTAACGGAGGGGCATCGCCTGTGCGTACCCAGCACCAGAGCAAACGCGAACTCGACAAGATCGACCGCAATATCCTGCGCATCCTGCAGGCTGACGGGCGCATGTCGTTCACCGAACTGGGCGAGAAGGTCGGCCTGTCCACCACACCCTGCACCGAACGAGTCCGCCGTCTGGAGCGCGAAGGCATCATCATGGGCTATTACGCCCGGCTCAATCCGCAGCATTTGCGCGGAAGCCTGCTGGTGTTCGTCGAGATCAGCCTGGACTACAAGTCGGGCGACACCTTCGAGGAATTTCGCCGCGCGGTGCTCAAACTACCTCATGTGCTGGAGTGCCATCTGGTGTCGGGTGACTTCGACTATCTGGTCAAGGCACGCATTTCCGAGATGGCGTCCTACCGCAAACTGCTGGGCGATATCCTCTTGAAACTGCCCCATGTGCGCGAATCCAAGAGTTACATCGTCATGGAAGAAGTGAAGGAGAGCTTGAACCTGCCAGTGCCGGACTGATCCAGACGCTTCAGACCAGCACCTGGCGAGTGCTCGCGATCAGCTTGTGCACCTGATGCTCCACGGCAGGGTCGATCATCTCCACCGGACGCCGTCCATTGGGGCATGGCAGCGTCGGCGTGGTCCCGAACAGCCGGCAGATCAGCGGGCGCTCTTCATACACCGTGCAACCCTGTGGCCCCAGGTGCACGCAGTCGAACCGGGCCAGCGCGGCCTCCTGTTCGGCAGCCGTCTTGCGCGGCAGGCGCGCCATTTCCTCGGATGAGGTGGTCACCGGCCCGCAGCAGTCATGGCATCCCGGCACGCATTCGAACGAAGGAATCTGCTCGCGCAGGAAACGAAGCTTGTGGCTGTTGCAGCTCATGACGGTCACCGCGTGGACGAGGCGCCATTGTGCCGCGCGGTTGCCGCCATGGGAAACCCCGGCTTATGCTGCGTCGAATTTTCCGTACACCCCTTTCAAACCATTGCTACCAGGACCACTCACATGAACGCTCGCGCCGAGCACGCCGCCTCGTACTACGCCGCCAGTCTGCATCGGCAGCCGGTATACCCGCCCTTGCAGGGCGAGATCAGCGTCGATGTGTGCGTGGTAGGCGGTGGCTTCTCCGGGCTGAACACCGCGATCGAACTGGCGCAGCGGGGGTTCAGCGTGGCCCTGCTCGAAGCCCACCAGATTGGCTGGGGTGCCAGCGGGCGCAACGGTGGGCAACTGATTCGCGGCGTCGGCCACGATCTGGAACAGTTTCGTAAGATCATTGGCGACGACGGTGTGCGCGACCTGACCTTGATGGGGTTGGAAGCGGTCGAGATCGTCCGCCAGCGGGTCGACCGCCATGGTATCGAGTGCGACCTGACCTGGGGCTACTGCGACCTGGCCAACAAGCCGGCCCAGCTGCAGGGGTTCGTCGAAGACGCAGAAGCCCTGCGCAGCCTGGGCTACGCTCACGAGCTGCAAATCGTCGAGGCGCAGGACATGCACAGCGTGGTCGGCTCGGATCGCTACCACGGCGGCCTGGTCGACATGGGCTCCGGCCACCTGCATCCGCTGAACCTGGCCCTGGGTGAGGCCGAAGTGGCCCGGCAGTTGGGTGTGCAGGTCTTCGAGCACTCGCGGGTGAAGCGTATCGAATATGGCCCGCAAGTGCGCGTGCACACCGCTCAAGGCCAGGTGCGGGCACGCTTCCTGGTGCTGGGCTGCAACGCCTATCTGAACGATCTCAACCCGCAGCTGAGCGGCAAGGTGCTGCCGGCCGGCAGCTACATCATCGCCACCGAGCCTCTGGATGCCGAACAGGCACGGCAGCTGCTGCCCCGCAACATGGCGGTGTGCGACCAGCGGGTGACAGTGGACTACTATCGACTGTCCGCCGATCGGCGCCTGCTGTTCGGCGGCGCCTGTCACTACTCGGGGCGCGATCCCAAGGACATCGCCGAATACATGCGGCCCAAGATGCTCGATGTGTTCCCGCAACTGGCTAATGTGCGCATCGACTATCAATGGGGCGGCATGATCGGCATCGGCGCCAACCGTCTGCCGCAGATCGGCAGGCTCAAGGAGCAGCCCAACGTGTTCTATGCCCAGGCCTATTCCGGGCACGGGCTGAACGTCACTCACCTGGCGGGCAAACTGCTCGGCGAAGCCATCAGTGGCCAGGCCAGCCGCGGCTTCGACCTGTTCGCCAAAGTGCCGCACATGACCTTTCCCGGCGGCCGCTACCTGCGCTCGCCCCTGCTGGCGCTGGGCATGCTCTGGCACCGGTTCAAGGAGCTGGGCTAGGCCGCTCCGCTACGAACGCCAGAACGGCTTCAGGCCTTCGCGGCGGGCCTGCTGCGCATCCAGGCCAATATCGCGCAACTGATCCTCGTCCAGTTCGAGCAGGGCCGGACGCGTGCGCAAGTGATGCAGCATCAGCGCCCAACGCCCCAGGCCTGCCGGTGCGCAGGTGGCGCTCGAGCGCAGCTTGGGCTCTTCCAGCAATTCTTCGGTGCGCAGCAGCAGACGTACATCGCTCAAGCCGTTCATGGCCTTTCTCCTTGAAGTGTTTGGACAGCAAGGCCATGGTGCCGCAGCCGACACCGCTTAATACAGATTCAAAAAGCGCTTATGTTTTTCATACAGAAGGCTGACCAGCGCGTCTGAATGCTGTATTTTCCACGCATCTGTATGGTCATCAGTTCGAGCACGCCCATGACGCTGTACATGAACCTCGCCCAGTTGCTCAGCCAGCGCATCGAACAAGGCCTCTACCGCCCTGGCGATCGCCTGCCGTCGGTGCGTGCCCTGAGCATCGAGCACGGCGTCAGCCTGAGCACCGTGCAGCAAGCCTATCGCCAGCTCGAAGACCACGGCTTGGCCGCGCCCCGGCCCAAATCCGGCTATTTCGTGCCCACCGCCCGCGAACTGCCGGCACTGCCCGCCGTGGGCCGCCCCATGCAGCGTCCTGTGGATATCTCCCAGTGGGACCAGGTCGTCGAACTGATGCGCGCAGCGCCGCGCGATGACGTGGTGCAACTGGGCCGTGGCATGCCCGACGTCAGCAGCCCGACCCTGCGGCCCTTGCTGCGCGAGCTGGCCCGCCTAAGTCGGCACCAGGCGATGCCGGGCCTGTACTACGACTCGCTGTATGGTACCCAGGCCCTGCGGGAGCAGATCGCCCGGCTATTGGTGGATGCCGGCTGCCGATTGGGCATTGGTGAACTGGTCGTCACCACCGGCTGCCATGAAGCGCTGTCGGCCAGCATCCGCGCCATCTGCGAGCCCGGCGATATCGTCGCCGTGGACTCACCCAGCTTCTTCGGCGCCATGCAGACCCTCAAGGGCCTGGGCATGAAGGCCCTGGAAATCCCGACCGATCCGCTCACCGGCATCAGCCTGCAAGCGCTGGAACTGGCCCTGGAACAGTGGCCGATCAAGGCCATACAGTTGACGCCCAGTTGCAACAACCCGCTGGGCTACGTGATGCCCGAAGCTCGCAAGCGTGCCTTGCTGACGCTTGCGCAACGCTTCGACGTGGCCATCATCGAGGACGATGTGTATGGCGACCTGGCCTTCAGCTATCCCCGTCCGCGCACCATCAAGTCGTTCGACGAAGACGGTCGCGTGCTGCTGTGCAGTTCGTTCTCCAAGACCCTGGCCCCCGGCCTGCGCATCGGCTTCGTCGCCCCCGGTCGCTACCTGGAACGGGTGCTGCACATGAAGTACATCGGCACCGGGTCGACCTCGACGCAGCCGCAGCTGGCGATCGCCGAGTTCATCAAGGGTGGTCATTACGAACCGCACCTGCGCCGCATGCGCACTCAGTACCAGCGCAGCCGCGACATGATGATCGACTGGGTCACTCGCTACTTTCCCGTCGGTACCCGCTGCAGCCGTCCCCAGGGTGGCTTCATGCTGTGGGTTGAACTGCCCGAGGGCTTCGATACCCTCAAGCTCAACCGCCTGCTGCTCGACCAGGGCGTACAGATCGCCGTGGGCAGTATCTTTTCGGCGTCGGGCAAGTACCGTAACTGCCTGCGCATGAACTTCGCCAGCAAGCCTTCGCCCGACATCGAGGCCGCCGTACGCACCGTGGGTACCTGCGCTCGGCAGCTGCTTGCGGATAATCCGCACCCCGATGCCGACCTTTGAGCCCGTGCCAAGGTCGAACGGCACGCCCGCCCTCCCTGCAAGGATGATCGCTTTGCCCTGCCCCAGGCTGTTACCGCTGCTGTTGACCCTGATCCTCGCCCTGCAAGGCTGTGCCAGCGTGAATGCGCCGCGTGAATACAGCGAAATGCTCCCGGCCGAACAATCGGCCTTCGGCAGGTCGGTGCAGGCCCAAGTGCAGGCCCATCATGGCCAATCGGGCTTCCGCCTGCTGTCGAGCAGTGACGAGGCCTTTCGCGCACGTGCCGAGCTGATCCGCAATGCCCAGGTCAGCCTCGACCTGCAGTACTACATTGTCCACGACGGTTTCAGCACCCGCGCCCTGGTCGACGAACTGCTCAAGGCCGCCGACCGCGGCGTGCGCGTACGCATCCTGCTGGACGACACCACCAGTGATGGCCTGGACAAGACCATCGCCACCCTCGCCGCGCATCACAACATCCAGATCCGCCTGTTCAACCCCACCCACCTGGGTCGCTCGACCGGCGCCACGCGCGCGGTGGGCCGCCTGCTGCAACTGTCTCGGCAGCACCGGCGCATGCACAACAAGCTGTGGCTGGCCGACAACAGCGTGGCTATCGTCGGCGGACGCAATCTGGGCGACGAATACTTCGACGCCGAGCCGGACATGAACTTCACAGACATCGACCTGCTCGGCTTCGGGCCGGTCGCCCAGCAACTGGGCTACAGCTTCGATCAGTACTGGAACAGTGCACTGAGCCAGCCGATTGCCAATTTTCTGTTGACGGTGCCGACGGCCAAACACCTGGCCGCGTCGCGGGTGCGCCTGGAAAAGTCCCTGACCACCTCGCGAAGCCAGCACCATGCCCTCTACGAACGCCTGATGACCTACCAGAGCGCGCCGCAGCTGGACGTCTGGCGGCGTCAGTTGATCTGGGCCTGGGGCCAGGCACTGTGGGATGCGCCGACCAAGGTGCTGGCCCGAGGCGAGCCCGACCCGCACCTGCTGCTGACCACGCAGCTCGCTCCGGAGCTGACTCAGGTCAAGCATGAACTGATGCTGATCTCCGCCTACTTCGTGCCGGGCAAAGCTGGCCGCGACTATCTCACCGGACGCGCCGATGCCGGTGTCGACGTCAGCCTGCTGACCAATTCCCTGGAAGCGACCGACGTACCTGCGGTACACGGCGGCTACGTGCCCTACCGCAAGAACTTGCTCGAGCACGGAGTGAAGCTGTTCGAGCTGCGTCGCCAGCCGGGTGACGATGCGGGTGGCACATTGAGCTTCAGTGGCAGTTCCGATTCCAGCTTGCACAGCAAGGCGATGATCTTCGACGAGCGCAAGTCCTTCATCGGCTCGTTCAATTTCGACCCGCGTTCGGTGCTGTGGAACACCGAGGTCGGCGTGCTGGTGGACAGCCCGGAACTGGCGGCGCAGATGCGCCACCTGGCCCGTGAGGGCATGTCGCCTGCACGCAGCTACCAGGTGCGCCTGGAAAATGGCCAGGTGGTGTGGGACACCGAGGACCACCAGCAGATGCACACCCTGTACCGAGAACCGGGTGACTGGTGGCGGCGGCTGAATGCGTGGGCCAGTGAAGTGATCGGGCTGGAGAAGATGCTTTGATCGACCCAGCCCGACCGGCAGTGGCTCAGAGCTTGATCCAGGTGGCCTTCAGTTCGGTGTACTTGTCGAACGCATGCAGCGACTTGTCACGACCATTGCCCGACTGCTTGAACCCACCGAACGGCGCGGTCATGTCGCCACCGTCGTACTGGTTGACCCACACGCTGCCGGCGCGCAGCGCCTTGGCCGTCAGGTGCGCCTTGGAGATGTCCGCGGTCCATACCGCTGCGGCCAGGCCGTAGGCGCTGTCATTGGCGATGCTGACCGCCTCTTCGGCAGTGTCGAAGGTAAGCACCGACAGCACCGGCCCGAAAATCTCTTCCTGGG
The DNA here is from genome assembly GCF_029960215.1 of Pseudomonas sp. PS01301. NCBI lineage: Bacteria > Pseudomonadati > Pseudomonadota > Gammaproteobacteria > Pseudomonadales > Pseudomonadaceae > Pseudomonas > Pseudomonas sp. PS01301. Next base: position 47,741 of record NZ_JASCPM010000031.1, read on the forward strand.
CGATCTTCATGGCATTGGTCACGCCATCGAAAATGGTCGGTTCGACGTAAGTGCCGCCCGTTTCCTCAAGGATGCGCTTGCCGCCCACCAGCAAGGTGGCGCCGCCTTCCTGACCGGCGCTGATGTAGGACAGCACCGTGTTCATCTGCTGGGTGTCCACCAAAGCACCGACATTGGTCGCCGGGTCAAGCGGGTTGCCTGGTTTCCAGGCCTTGAGCGCCTCGACCACCATCGGCAGGAAGCGCTCCTTGACCGAACGCTCCACCAGCAGGCGCGAGCCAGCCGTGCAGACTTCGCCCTGATTGAAGGCAATGGCGCTGGCTGCCGAATCGGCCGCCGCCTGCAGATCAGGTGCATCGGCGAACACGATGTTGGGGCTCTTGCCGCCCGCCTCCAGCCAGACGCGCTTCATGTTCGACTCGCCAGCGTAGATCATCAGTTGCTTGGCGATCCTGGTGGAACCGGTGAAGACCACGGTGTCCACGTCCATGTGCAGAGCCAGTGCCTTGCCGACCGTGTGGCCATGGCCCGGCAGCACATTGAGCACGCCCTTGGGAATGCCCGCCTCGATCGCCAACTGTGCGATGCGGATGGCGGTCAATGGGGATTTCTCCGACGGCTTGAGGATCACCGAGTTGCCCGTGGCCAGGGCCGGCCCCAGCTTCCAGCAGGCCATCATCAGAGGGAAATTCCACGGCACCACTGCGGCCACCACGCCGACGGCTTCACGCGTGACCAGCCCCAATTGGTTGTGCGGGGTCGGAGCGACCTCGTCGTAGACCTTGTCGATGGCTTCGCCGCTCCAGGCCAGGGCATTGGCCGAGCCGGGTACGTCGATGTTCAGCGAATCACTGATCGGCTTGCCCATGTCCAGCGTTTCCAGAAGCGCCAGCTCCTCGGCATGCTCGCGCAACAACCCGGCGAAACGAATCAGGGTGGCCTTGCGCTTGGCCGGCGCGGCCTTGGCCCAGACGCCTTCGTTGAACGTGGCGCGGGCATTCTCGACCGCGCGCTCGGCGTCGGCAGCGTCGCAACTGGCCACCTGGGCCAGCAGTCGACCGTCGACGGGGCTTACGCATTCGAAGGTCTGGCCCGACACGGCGTCGGTGTATTCGCCGTTGATGAACGCGCGCCCTTCGATCTTCAGCTGCTGGGCACGTTGTTCCCAGTCAGCGCGAGTCAGAGTGGTCATACGGATCTCCTGTGATTGAATGCAAAGCCCGGCCGTGCAAGGCTGAGCGGGGTGACATCGAACCACCCTAAACCACCGGTGCGACGCTTTTCAATATATTTGACACCCAGCGCACACAGGCCCACGGATGTGCGTTTTATCCAACAAGCGAGGGGTTTCCTGCATGAACATCACCAGCATCGTCGACTTTGCCCAACACAGCGTCACCCCGGAACGCTACCGCCCGGCGCCTGAGAAAATCCTTGGCGGCGACCCCGAACAGACACTGTTCAACCACTACCAGAGCCCCTGCGGCCAGATGAACGCGGGGGTCTGGGAAGGCCAGGTGGGGCAATGGACGGTCAACTACACCGAGCACGAATATTGCGAAATCGTGCAGGGCGTTTCCGTGCTGCGTGACGACCAGGGCAACGGCAAGACATTGCGCGCTGGCGACCGCTTCGTGATCCCTGCAGGCTTCACTGGCACCTGGGAAGTGCTGGAGGCGTGCCGCAAGATCTACGTGGTGTTCGAATCCAAATAAGCACCGCGTCCCATGCCTAGATCCAGGAGCTATAACCGTTGATGACACGACGTTATTTCGCTATCGGCTCCGCCCTGCTGGCTACCGGTGCGGCTTTCTATCGTTTCGCCCAGGCTGACGAAAAACGCCCTACCACCGGCGGCAACTACACGCCCCAGGTGCATTACGCACCGCCCACAGGCTTCATGAACGACCCCAATGGCCTGGTGTTTTTCGACGGCGAATATCACCTTTACTATCAACACAACCCGTCGGCGGCGACGATGGGCAACGTGCACTGGGGACACGCTGTCAGCCCTGATCTTCTCAATTGGCAGACCTTGCCCACCGCCTTGTTCAACACCCCGGCCGGTCAGGCGTTCAGCGGCAGCGCGGTGGTTGACCAGCACAACCTGAGCGGACTGTTCCAGGCACAACCAGACGCCGGGGAGCAGGCGGGCGGCATCGTCGCCATCTATACACGCGCTTCGGCAACCCTGCAGACCCAGGAAATCGCCGTCAGCAGCGACCGCGGGCGCAGCTTTGTCGAGTACGCTCACAACCCGGTGCTGGACATCGGTTCCAGCCAGTTCCGCGACCCCAAGGTCTTCTGGCACGCGCCGGAACAGTGCTGGATCATGGTGGTGGTCGAGGCACGCTCGCATCGGGTGCTGTTCTACGGCTCGGTCGATCTGAAATCCTGGGACAAGCGCGGTGAATTCGCAGACAGCGGCCTGCTGGGCATCGACTACGAGTGCCCGGACCTGATCCGTGTACCCGTCGAAAACGGCGGCGAGCGTTGGGTGCTGATCCTTTCGATCAACCCCGGCGGCCCCCTGGGCGGCAGTACGGTGCAGTATTTCATCGGCGACTTCGACGGCCGGCAGTTCACCGCCGAGGACTGCGTCACGCGGCTGATGGACTTCGGCAAGGACTTCTACGCCTTTCAAAGCTTCTCCAACCACTCCGGGGCACCGGTGGGCCTGGCCTGGCTCAGCAACTGGCAGTACGCCAACGAGGTGCCTGCCTCACCATCCAGAGGCATGATGACACTGCCGCGGACCCTGGGATTGCGGCGCGTGGGCAAGGACTGGCGGCTGGTGCAGCAGTTCGTCGACCTCGCTCCCTTGGCGGGCAAGGTCCTGATCGACGACACCCGGCCATGGGGCAGCGCAACGCTGGCCAGTGCCGCATTGCCCGCTGGCGAGGCGATCGAGGTGCGTCTGGAAGTTGAATTGCAGCCAGGTGCCGTGGTGACGGTCCGTCTGTCCAATCAGGCTGGAGAAACCCTTGAGGCCGGATTCGACGCGGGCCCTTTCGGCGGCTTGTTTATCGACCGACACGGTGCGTCAGGCTTTGAGCAGCGCTATTTCGTCAACCGGTTTTCGTATGCCTTCCAACCTGATACCCGCACCATGGACATGCACCTGGTGATCGATCGTTCCTGCCTGGAACTGCTCGGTGCCGCAGGCAGCGCGGCAGGGACTGCGCTGTACTACACGAAATCGCCATTGGAGCGCATCAGCGTTGTTGCACAAGGAGGAAACGCGCGCCTGACCAAGGTTTTCGTCACCACCCTGAACCCCATCACCAGCGCCCAAGCTCAGCATCGCTAGATCGAAAGCCTGGGCCTGCGCAAAACCGGGCACAAAAAAAGGCCCGCATCTTTCGATGCGGGCCTTTTTCTGGTCGCCAAAATCAATTACTTGATTTTGCCTTCCTTGTACATCACGTGCTTGCGAACAACCGGATCAAATTTCTTGATCTCGATCTTGTCCGGGGTAGTACGCTTGTTCTTGTCGGTAGTGTAGAAGTGACCAGTACCGGCGCTCGAGATCAAACGAATCAATTCACGCATGATAAAGCTCCCTTAGATCTTGCCAGCTTTGCGAATTTCGGCCAGCACGACAGTGATGCCGCGCTTGTCGATGATACGCATGCCCTTGGCGGATACGCGCAGGCGAACAAAACGTTTCTCTTCTTCAACCCAGAAGCGGTGATGCTGCAGGTTCGGCAGGAAACGACGACGGGTTTTGTTGTTTGCGTGGGAAATGTTATTCCCAGTCACCGGACCCTTACCGGTAACTTGACAGACTCTCGACATGCCTCAGCCCTCTAAAACCACATGCCCAACCCGGCATGGGTTGGCCGCTTATCTTTCAGTCATTTGGCGCACGGCGCCGCGTTTCTTCAGGGTCTTACCCGCCTCACCGTGAAGGCAGAGGAACAGGGCCCTAGAAAAGAGCGCTGCTTTATACCAGAAACCCTGCAGTGCAACAACTCCAGATGCACAATCGATGCGCCCAGCTGCGCCGGCATCGGCGCAGGCACAGCACCGGCGGGCGTGCTGCGACATGACCACTCGTCGCGCAAAAAAACGATTTAGGGATAGTCAACGCTGCTCGACATCTCTAGGGTAGGACTTTTCTCCAGACTGCATAGGCAGATGGGCCCTCGACACGCCAAGGAAACACACCATGCGTCTTGCGACTTTGCCGTTCTTGCTTGCTCCCCTGTTTGCCTCTGCGCTGGTGCATGCTGCGCCTTTGACGGTCTGTACCGAAGCCAGCCCCGAAGGCTTCGACGTGGTGCAGTACAACTCCCTGACCACCACCAACGCGTCGGCCGACGTGTTGATGAACCGCCTGGTGGAGTTCGACGCCAAGGCCGGCAAGGTCATCCCCAGCCTGGCGGACAGCTGGACCGTGTCGGCCGATGGCCTGACCTACACGTTCAAGCTGCACCCGGGGGTCAAGTTCCACGACACCGCCTACTTCAAGCCAGACCGCGAGCTGAACGCGCAGGACGTGCTGTTCAGTTTCCAGCGCATGCTCGACCCGGCCAACCCCTGGCACAAAGTGGCGCAAAGCGGCTTTCCGCACGCCCAGTCGATGCAACTGCCTGGCCTGATCAAGAAAATCGAGGCACCTGATCCTCTGACCGTACGGTTTACCCTGGATCATCCCGATGCAACGTTCCTGGCGACCCTGAGCATGGGCTTCGCCTCGATCTATTCGGCGCAATACGCCGATCAATTGATGAAAGCCGGCACTCCGGAAAAACTCAACAGCCAGCCGATCGGCAGCGGGCCCTTCGTATTCGTGCGTTTCGAAAAGGACGCCGTGGTGCGCTACAAGGCCAACCCTGATTACTTTGCCGGCAAGCCTGCCGTCGACCCTTTGCTGTTCGCCATCACCCCGGACGCCAATGTGCGCCTGCAGAAGCTGCGCCGCAACGAATGCCAGCTGACCCTGTCACCCAAGCCCCTGGACATCGCTGCGGCCGCCGACGACAAGAGCCTGAAAGTGATCAAGACCGAGGCTTTCATGACCGCGTTCGTGGCCATCAACAGCCAGCACCCGCCTTTGGACAAGCCTGAAGTGCGCCAGGCCATCAACCTGGCCTTCGACAAGGACAGCTACCTCAAGGCCGTCTTCGAAGGCACTGCCGAGGCTGCCAACGGCCCCTACCCGCCCAATACCTGGAGCTATGCACGGGACTTGCCCGGCTACAAGCAGGATGCGGCCAAGGCGCGCGAGTTGCTCGCCAAGGCGGGCTTGAAGGACGGCTTCAACACCACGATCTGGACCCGCCCTTCGGGCAGCCTGCTCAACCCCAATCCCAGCCTGGGCGCGCAGCTGTTGCAGGCCGACCTGGCCAAGGTCGGCATCAAGGCCGAGATCCGCGTGATCGAATGGGGCGAGTTGATTCGCCGTGCCAAGGCCGGCGAGCATGACCTGCTGTTCATGGGCTGGGCCGGCGACAACGGCGATCCGGACAACTTCCTCACCCCGCAGTTTTCCTGCGCAGCCGTGCAGTCGGGCACCAACTTCGCACGCTATTGCGACAAGGGCCTGGACAAGCTGATCAGCGACGGCAAGGCAGTGACCGATCAGGCCCAGCGCAGCAAGCTGTACCAGCAGGCCCAGGCTCTGATCCAGAAGCAGGCGCTGTGGCTGCCGCTGGCCCACCCCACCGCAGCCGTGCTGGCGCGCGAAGGGGTCGAGGGCTACACCGTCAGCCCGTTCGGTCGGCAGGATTTCTCCAGGGTGTCAGTGGAGAAATAGGCTGCCACTACCGGCCTCTTCGCGGGTAGAACCCGCTCCCACAGTGGATTTTCGTATTACCACGGATCCCTGCAGGAGCGGCTCCCGCCCCTTACATCCACCCATGCTCGACCATCGACAACGGCTCGCCTTCGCCGATGATGATGTGGTCGAGCACCCGCACATCCACCAGCGCCAATGATTCCTTGAGGCGCTGGGTCAGCGAGCGATCGGCCTGGCTCGGGGTCGGGTTTCCGGAAGGGTGATTGTGCGCCAGGATCAGCGCTGCCGCATTTGTGGCGATGGCCCGCTTGACCACTTCACGCGGATACACCGCCGCACTGTCGATGGTGCCGCGAAACAGTACTTCGAAACCCAGCGGCTGATGCTTGGTGTCCAGAAACAGGCAGCCGAACACTTCCTGGCGCTCATGGCGCAGCTTAGCCTTGAGGTAATGGCGCACCGACGATGGATCTTCCATGGCCGGGCCACGGTTCAGCCGCTCGGCCATGTAGCGGCGGTTCATCTCGATGGAGGCCTGCAACTGGGCGTACTTGGCAGGGCCCATGCCGAAGTGCTGGCTGAAGGTTTTCTGGTCGGCTTCGAGCAAGGCGCGCAGACCGCCGAAGCGGATCAGCAGGTTGCGTGCAACGTCCACGGCGCTGTGTCCGGCCACGCCGGTGCGCAGGAATATCGCCAGCAGTTCGCCATCGGAAAGACTGCCCGGACCATGCGCCAGCAGGCGCTCTCGCGGACGCTCGGCCTCGGGCCAATCGCGAATACTCATCCCCACTCCCTGTCTGTGTGCCTCGCTGTTCCATAGCGAGCGCTGTGCTATCTTAGCGCAACTTTTTGCACGGCGACCCGGCCCCGGAAGGCGGTTTCACCGTGGTGTTATTACCAGATATAAAGGCAGGCCTATGCAGCGGCTGTATCGAAAACGCATCATTCTGGGCGTCGGCGGCGGCATTGCCGCCTACAAGAGCGCCGAGCTGGTACGTAGGCTTCTGGAGCAGGGCGCCGAAGTGCGCGTGGTAATGACCAAGGGCGGCAGCGAGTTCATCACGCCACTGACCCTGCAGGCGCTGTCCGGCCACCCGGTGCACATGGACCTGCTCGACCCGGCGGCCGAAGCTGCCATGGGCCACATCGATCTGGCCAAATGGGCCGACCTGGTCCTCATCGCCCCGGCCACCGCCGACCTGATGGCACGCCTGGCCCAGGGCCTGGCCAACGACCTGCTGACCACCCTGGTACTGGCCACCGACGCCACCGTGGCCATCGCCCCGGCCATGAACCAGGCCATGTGGCGCGACCCGGCCACACAGGACAACCTGCACCTGCTGCGCAGCCGCGGCCTCAAGGTCTTCGGCCCGGCCGCTGGCAGCCAGGCCTGCGGCGACATCGGCCTGGGCCGCATGCTCGAAGCCACCGAACTGGCGCTGTGCGCGGCCGAATGTTTCGAGCACCTGGCACTGACCGGCAAGCACGTGTTGATCACTGCCGGGCCGACCCAGGAAAACATCGACCCGGTGCGCTACATCACCAACCACAGCTCCGGCAAGATGGGCTTTGCCCTGGCCGAAGCGGCCGTCGAAGCCGGCGCCCGCGTTACCTTGATCTGCGGCCCGGTGCATTTGCCCACGCCCGACCGCGTCACCCGCATCGACGTGGTCAGCGCGCGCGACATGCTCGCCGCCTGCGAGGCGGGCATGCCCTGCGACGTGTTCATCGCGTCCGCCGCCGTGGCCGACTATCGTCCCGAAGTGGTGGCTGCGCAGAAGCTCAAGAAAGACCCCAGCAGTGGTGACGGCCTGCTGTTGCAGATGGTGCGCAATCCGGACATCCTGGCAACCATCGCCGGTCGCGCCGATCGTCCATTCAGCGTCGGCTTCGCGGCCGAGACCGAGCACCTGCTCGACTACGCCGCGCGCAAGCTCAAGGACAAGAACCTGGACTTGATCGTGGCCAACGACGTCGCCAACCCCAGCATCGGTTTCAACAGTGAAGAAAACGCCTGCAGCGTGATCGACCGCCAGTTGCAGACCACTGCTTTCGCCCAGACCAGCAAGGGCAAGATAGCCCGCCAGCTGGTTTCCTTCATCGCCAAGCGCCTCGATCAGGTTTAACGACATCCATGCACGCCCTACAAGCCAAGATCCTTGACCCACGTCTGGGCCGGGACTTCCCGCTGCCTCACTACGCCACACCCGGTTCCGCAGGCCTGGACCTGCGCGCCATGCTGCAGCAAGACACCCTGCTGGCACCTGGACAGACCCTGCTGATCCCTACCGGCCTTTCGATCTATATCGGTGATCCGGGCCTGGCAGCGATGATCCTGCCGCGCTCGGGCCTGGGCCACAAGCACGGTATCGTGCTCGGCAACCTGGTCGGCCTGATCGACTCCGATTACCAGGGCGAACTGATGGTCTCGTGCTGGAACCGTGGCGACAGCGAGTTCACCCTGACGGTGGGCGAGCGCATCGCTCAACTGGTGCTGGTTCCTGTGGTGCAGGCTCACTTCGAACTGGTCGAAAGCTTCGACGAAAGCCAGCGCGGGACCGGCGGTTTCGGTCACTCCGGCACGCAGTAAACGGCCATGCAGACCCAGCGGCCGTGGCGATGCCCGTCCGCCTCAAAGCGTTCAATGCGGAGATGACAGGTGAAAGGATTTCCTCGCAATGCCAAGACGGCCGAGCACGGCCAGGCTTCGAACGCGCGGACCACCGCCGGTAACCAGGCACTGCTGATCGCCGTCGTCGGCGTGCTCGTCGCCTTGCTGCTGATCTGGTTTCTGGTCGTCGCGCCGCTCACCGGCCGTGCCTTCCAGAACGCCGAGGCGACCGCCGCCGCGCCTTTCACCGCAGGTCTGGACACCGTGATCGCGCGCCAAGCCGGCGTAACCGCTACCTTGGCTCACTCACCGGCACTGACGGCTGCGCTGGCCAGCCAGGACCCTTCGCTCATCGCTCAGGCCGTTGGCGCCGTGCCCTTGATCGATGGCCTGCAGGGCGTGCGCCTGAATCTGCCGGGGCAGGCCAAGGTCGATCAGCAGGGCGCTGCGCCGATCAATTTTGCCGTACTGGACATGATCAACCGCGCCGAACGCGGTACTGCCACTGCGCCCGAGGCCTACAAGGTCAACGGGCGTTGGTGGGTCTACAACGTCGCCACCGTCCAGCAAAGCTCGACATCCCCAGTGCTGGGTACGCTGGTACTGGCCTTCGAGATGCAGCCCCTGACTCAGGCCCTGGCACTGCCCGACGCCGAGTTCGGCCAACTGCGCCTGCAACAGAGCGTGCTGGGCAGCCCGCCGCAAGTGCTGGTCGAACAAGGCAGCAATGCGTCGGCCATGCGCTACCCGTATCCGACCGCCAACCCCAACTGGCGCCTGGAATTCAGTCCCGGGCCGCTGTTCCAGCCACCGTTTGCCTGGAGTGCACTGGGCCTGATGATGCTTGCCGCGGCGATCGCCATCGGCTGCGCCGCGCTGGCGGTACGTCTGGCCCAACGCCAACTGTATGCACGCATCGAGGCCGACGCGCGGCAGCTTGAGCAGTTGCTCGAGGAGTTGTCCGGCGGCAAGGCGGTCAAGGCGTTCGGCCTGAGCCTGGCGCCCCTCAACGGCCTGGCACAGGGTCTGGCGCGCCTGTCCCTGCGCGAGGGCGCCGCGCGTCCGGCCGACAGCAGCACGGCCGCGCCTGCGCCCGTGCCGGTCGTGGACGACTGGACCAATCCGATCTTCCAGGACATCGACATGCTCGAGCTCGACGCCACCGACCCTGTCGTCGAAGCGAGCGACATGCCGCCGGCGCTGCCCCACGGCATCTTTCGCGCCTATGACATTCGCGGCATCGTCGGCAGCACCTTGAATGCCGACACCGCCTATTGGGTGGGACGTGCCGTCGGCGCGCAAAGCCTGGCCATGGGCGAGGCCAACGTCAACGTCGGCCGCGACGGGCGCCTGTCCGGTCCCGAGCTGGTGCAGCCATTGATCCAGGGTCTGGTCGACGCCGGTTGTCACGTCAGCGACGTGGGCCTGGTGCCGACACCTGCGCTGTACTACGCCAACCACGTGCTCAGCGGCCGCTCCGGTGTGATGCTGACCGGCAGCCACAACCCGCCGGACTACAACGGCTTCAAGGTGGTGATCGCCGGCGACACGCTGGCCAACGAACAGATCCTGGCCCTGCACCAGCGCCTGCTGCACAACAACCTCAGCCAAGGCCAGGGCAGCGTCGAGAAGGTCGAGATCCTGGAGCGCTATGTGGCGCAGATCCGCGATGACATCGTTCTCACCCGCCGACTCAAGGTCGTGGTCGACTGCGGCAGCGGCGCCGGTGCCGTGGTGGCGCCGCAGTTGATAGAGACTCTGGGATGCGAAGTCATCCCGTTGTTCTGCGAGGTCGACGGGCATTTCCCCCATCATCATCCGGACCCGAGCAAGGCCGCCAACCTGCAGGCGTTGATCGCCAAGGTCAGCGAAACGGGCGCCGACCTGGGCCTGGCCTTCGATGGCGACGCGGACCGTGTGGGCGTAGTCACCAACACCGGCCGCATCATCCATCCCGATCGCCTGCTGATGCTGTTCGCGCGCGACGTGCTGTCGCGCAACCCCGGCGCCGACGTGATCTACGACGTCAAATGCACGCGTCGCCTGGGCCCGCTGATCAAGGAACACGGCGGCCGCCCGGTGATGTGGAAGACCGGGCATTCCCTGATCAAGAAAGAAATGAAGCGCACCGGCGCGCTGGTGGCCGGGGAAATGAGCGGGCACATCTTCTTCAAGGAACGCTGGTTCGGCTTCGACGACGGCATCTACAGCGCTGCGCGACTGCTGGAAATCCTCAGCCGCGAACACCTCAGTGCCGAAGACGTCTTCGCCGCATTCGCCGACGACGTGTCGACGCCCGAGCTGAACATTGCAGTGACCGAAGACAGCAAATTCGGCATCATCGACGCCCTGCACCACGGCGCTCAGTGGGGGGATGCCCAGCTCACCCTCATCGACGGCGTGCGCGTGGACTACCCTAGAGGCTGGGGCCTGGTCCGCGCCTCCAACACCACCCCCGTGCTGGTGACGCGTTTCGAGGCAGAAGACGCCGAGGAACTCGAACGAATCCAGGGCGTCTTCCGTACCCAGTTGTTGAAAGTCGCACCCGATCTGCACCTACCGTTCTGACCACTTGTTTCACTGGAGCCCCGCATGACCCTCGAACGTGATGCCGCCACCAACGTCGCCAAGGTATTGTCCGAAGCGCTGCCCTATATCCGCCGCTTCGTCGGCAAGACCCTGGTGATCAAGTACGGCGGCAACGCGATGGAGAGCGAGGAGCTCAAGACCGGTTTCGCCCGCGATATCGTGCTGATGAAGGCTGTCGGCATCAACCCGGTGGTAGTGCACGGCGGCGGGCCGCAGATCGGCGACCTGCTCAAGCGCCTGTCCATCGAGAGCCATTTCGTCGACGGCATGCGCGTCACTGACGCCCAGACCATGGACGTCGTGGAGATGGTGCTCGGTGGCCAGGTGAACAAGGACATCGTCAACCTGATCAATCGCCACGGCGGCAGCGCCATCGGCCTGACCGGCAAGGACGCCGAGCTGATCCGCGCACGCAAGCTGACGGTGACCCGTCAGACCCCTGAAATGACCAAGCCGGAGATCATCGACATCGGCCACGTCGGGGAAGTCAGCGGGGTCAATACCGATCTGTTGAACATGCTGGTCAATGGTGACTTCATCCCGGTGATCGCGCCCATCGGCGTGGGTCCGGATGGCGAGTCCTACAACATCAACGCCGACCTGGTGGCGGGCAAGGTGGCCGAGGCGCTCAAGGCCGAGAAGCTGATGCTGCTGACCAACATTGCGGGCTTGATGGACAAGGAAGGCAACGTGCTGACCGGCCTGACCACCGAGCAGGTATCCGGCCTGATCGCCGACGGCACCATCTACGGCGGCATGCTGCCCAAGATCCGTTGCGCGCTGGAAGCGGTCCAGGGTGGCGTGACCACCTCGCACATCATCGACGGCCGCGTCCCCAATGCCGTGCTTCTGGAAATCTTCACCGACAGCGGTGTCGGCACCCTGATCAGCAACAAGAAGATCGGTTGACCTGACCGCGCGCGGTGCATCAAAAGCACCGCGACGACCGCCGACGCGGCTCGCGCCGCTGCTACTGAATCCTGATCCCCTGTAACGACGGAATTCAAGATCCCCTGTAGCAG
>NZ_JASCPM010000032.1:0-58445 GCF_029960215.1 Pseudomonas sp. PS01301
GGGGCAGGGCCGGCCTCTTCGCGGGCAGAGCCCGCCCCCACAATACTGCAATGCAACCCTGCTCCATGTGGGAGCGGGCTCTGCCCGCGAAGAGGCCCTCACTGACACACCGCATACAAAAAAGGCGACCCTAGGGTCGCCTTTCTGCATCAAGCCCGAGATTACTTGGGCCGACGCACGTACAGCACCAGGTTGTGATCGACCAACTCGTAGCCGTTCTGGATCGCACGCTCCTTCTGGAGCCGTTCAATCTCGTGATCGGTGAACTCGATCACTTCACCCGACTCCACATCGACCATGTGGTCGTGATGCTCGCCGTCTGCCAATTCGAACACGGCATGGCCGCCGTCGAAGTTATGACGTGCTACCAGACCGGCCGCTTCGAATTGAGTCAGAACACGGTAAACCGTGGCCAGACCCACATCCTCGCCAGCTTCCATCAGCGCCTTGTAGACCTCTTCGGCGCTCATGTGGCGTTGCTGTGCCGATTCCAGCATTTGCAGAATCTTGACCCGTGGAAGGGTCACCTTGAGGCCGGCTTTACGCAGTTCGCTATTATCAACCATGGTCAGCTTTCTCAACGATGCGGCTTCGCAGCATCTCTTAATACGGGTATGATCGGGGTTTACGTTGTCCCAGCCAAGATAGTGGAAGTCGCCCACCGATGCAAAACACCAAGCACTTGCTAACCAGCCTCACCTTCGTGGGACTGCTCGCACTCGCCGGTTGTTCATTCCCCGGGGTTTACAAAATCGACATCCAGCAGGGCAATGTCGTCACGCAGGACATGATAGACCAGTTAAGGCCCGGAATGACCCGTCGGCAAGTAAGGTTTATCATGGGCAACCCTCTGCTGGTCGACACGTTCCACGCCAATCGCTGGGATTACCTGTACAGCCTGCAGCCAGGCGGCGGCGAACGTCAGCAGGAGCGCATGAGTGTCCTGTTCAACGGCAACGACCAACTGGTTGGCCTGTCCGGCGATTTCATGCCTGGCGTCAGCAAGGATCAGGCGATTCTGGGCAGCGATACCGACACCAACGTCGTGCCCCAGCAGGGCGAGCCACAGAAAGCCGAAGAGCCACCCAAGCCTGGGTCGATGCTCGAAGACATCCAGCGCGATGTGGACGGTGTGAAGACGGTTCCCGTCCCAACGCCCCAGCCGCTGGACGTTTCGCCGCAGTAAGCAGGCGATACGAAAAAAGCCCGGTAATGCCGGGCTTTTTGATGAGCGAAGAAAACAGATCTCAGCGTGCCTTGCGCGCTTGCGCCGCCTTGGCCGCGCGCAATCGCCGCACTTCTTTCGGGTCCGCCAACAAAGGTCGGTAGAGCTCGATGCGATCACCTGCCTGCAGCACCTGTTCCGCAGGAGAATCCACAAGCTTTGCGAAGATGCCTACCGGGCATTGGGAGAAATCCACGTCAGGAAAGCGTTCGGCGATGCCCGACATTTCGATGGCCTGGGCCACCGTGGCACCTACGGGTACCTGAAGCGAGATCAATGCCTGGTCATCGACAGCGGCATAGACCACCTCAATCTCGATCGACTGGTCAACCATGCAACTGCTTGGCGCGCTGGCAAAAGGCATCGACCAAGGTATTGGCAGCCTGGTTGAACAGCGGCCCCAAGGTGGCACGAACGATGGGACCCGCGTAGTCGAAGGATAGATCCAGGCTGATCTTGCAGGCCTTCTCACCCAACGGCTTGAATACCCACATACCGTGCAATTGATTGAACGGCCCTTCTTCCAGATTCATCTCGATGGAGCGACCGGGCTCCAGGGTATTGCGGGTCACGAAGTGCTGACTCAACCCACCCTTGGCAATGTCCAGGTTGGCGCGCATCAAGGTGTCGGTTTCTTCGAGGATGGTAGTGGCCGAACACCAGGGCAGGAACTCGGGATAGCGCGACACATCGTTGACCAGGTCATACAGAGCCTGAGCAGGATATGGCAGCAAAGCCGAGCGTTGAATATGGGTAGTCATGCGAGCGTCACTTCCAAAGCTGGGCGGCGGACGCGAGCATCACGCGCCGGCCGGACGACGCCAACGGCGCCTTGAAAATAAGGTAGGCATGCCAGCAGACAGGGGGCACGCCAACGAAATCATGGGGCTTCTTTGTCGACAGCGGCAGAGCGCAGGCTATCCAAAAAGATCACGTATTGTCCGGTATTCATTGCAACCGCTCAAGCACACCGCAATACCGTAGCCGAGAGCGCAACGACTGCCTATAATGCGCGCCCTATGGCCAAATTAAAGAAACACCCTACAGGGACCATCGCGCAGAACAAGAAAGCGCGACACGATTACTTCATCGAACACCGTTTCGAGGCTGGCTTGGTCCTGGCCGGTTGGGAAGTAAAAAGCCTGCGTGCCGGCAAGGCGCAACTGGTGGACAGCTACGTGCTGCTCAAGGATGGCGAAGCCTGGCTGATGGGTAGCCACTTCACCCCCCTGACCACGGCCAGCACCCACGTGATCGCCGACCCGACGCGCACCCGCAAACTGTTGCTCAACCGCCGCGAGTTGGAAAAGCTGTTCGCCCAGGTTCAGCAAAAGGGCTATGCCTGCGTGGCCTTGTCGATCTACTGGAGCAAGCACTTGATCAAGTGCGAAATCGCTCTGGGCAAGGGCAAGAAGGAATACGACAAGCGCGATACCGAACGCGAGCGCGATTCCAACCGCGAGTTGCAGCGTGCCGTGCGCAACAAGGGCAAGGAAGACTAATCTCCCCGCCTTTGCAGCGCCGGTTTCACCGCTTTTTCCGGCTTGCTTTCACAAGCCGTTGCGCCGCTGCGCGCGAGCGGTTCGCTGCACCGTCTGCCGCGCCTCGTCGAGCACGCCCTGCACGTAGGTGATGTGCAGACTGGCCAACTCCCGCGCCTGTTCTGCCTGCCCCTCGACGATTGCTTGAAACAGCCGCCGATGCTGCGCGATGAGCTTGTCGCGGGTTTCGACACTGTGTCGATGCATCCCCCCGATGTTCACCACCATATTGCGCTTGAGCATGTCGAACAGCCCACGCACCGTGTGCAGCAACACCGCGTTGTGACTGGCTTCGGCGATGGCCAGATGGAAGTTGGCATCGGCCACGCCCTCCTCCTCCCGCGTCACGCTGTCGACCCGCCGGTAACAGTCTTCCAGAACATCCATGGCCAGCTTCAGTTGTTCACGATCGATCTCAGTGGCGCGCTGCGCCGCATAGAACGCACATGACGCTTCCAGCGTGTGACGAAATTCCAGTAGGTCGCGCTGACTCTCCGGATTGCTTTCCAGCAGCGCCAGCAAGGGATCGCTGAAGGTCGAGCCCAGCTTGTGGCAAACATAGTTGCCGCCGCCCTGACGACTGACCAGCATGCCCTTGGCCACCAGCTTCTGGATGGCTTCGCGCAGCGAGGGGCGCGACACGCCGAATTGCTCGGCGAGCGCCCGCTCGGCCGGCAAGCGCTCGCCTGCACGCAGCGTGCCCTCCAGAATCATGGCTTCCAGACGCTCGATGATGCCATCGGACAAACGCCGCTGACGGACTTGATCAATACCCATGGGTGGCTCCAACACACGATTGCTTTGGCCGCACTCGACCAAAGTCATAGATAAGGAAATTGACAGCCCCACGGCTGCGCCCTAACCTGACTTGGATTTATTGTAAATTGGTATTACCAATTTCTGCAATCAAACAGCCGCACGACAGCGCCAAGCCTTCCAAAAAAAACAAGGGGCCTCAGCTTATGCAAACCTGGCAGCAGATCTACAATCCGCTCGGAAGCCTCGGGCTGTCCGCCCTGGTTGCCGTCATTCCCATCGTGTTCTTCTTCCTGGCGCTGGCCGTATTTCGCATGAAGGGGTACATCGCCGGCAGCATCACGCTGGCGCTGTCCATCATCCTGGCCATCTTCGCCTACGGCATGCCCGCCGACATGGCGCTGGCCGCCGCGGGTTACGGGTTCATGTACGGCCTGTGGCCGATCGCCTGGATCATCGTGGCCGCCGTGTTCCTCTACAAACTCACGGTGAAGAGCGGCCAGTTTGAAATCATCCGCAGCTCGGTGCTGTCCATTACCGACGACCAACGCCTGCAGGTGTTGCTGATCGGCTTCTGCTTCGGCGCCTTTCTGGAAGGTGCGGCAGGCTTCGGCGCGCCAGTGGCGATTACCGCAGCCCTCTTGGTGGGCCTGGGCTTCAATCCGCTGTACGCCGCAGGGCTGTGCCTGATCGCCAACACCGCGCCGGTGGCCTTCGGCGCGCTGGGCATCCCGATCATCGTCGCGGGTCAGGTGACCGGCATCGACCCGTTCAAGATCGGCGCCATGACCGGCCGCCAATTGCCACTGCTATCGCTGATCGTCCCGTTCTGGCTGGTGTTCATCATGGACGGCCTGCGCGGCGTTCGGGAAACCTGGCCAGCGGCGCTGGTCGCAGGCCTGAGCTTTGCCATCGTGCAGTACCTGACCTCCAACTTCATCGGCCCGGAACTGCCCGACATCACCTCGGCCCTGGCCAGCATCGTCTGCCTGACTCTGTTCCTCAAGGTGTGGCAACCCAAGCGCGCGGCCAGCCGCGAAACGGTCGCCGTCAGCGGTGGCGCAGCCGTGATGGGCGGCGGGCCAACAGGCAAAGCCAGCACCGTCGGTGGCTCGACGCCAACGCCCTACAGCCTGGGGCAGATTCTCAAGGCCTGGTCGCCGTTCCTGATCCTGACCGTACTCGTCACCATCTGGACCCTGAAGCCGTTCAAGGCGATGTTCGCCCCGGGCGGCGCCATGTACAACTTCGTGTTCAACTTCGCCATCCCGCACCTGGACCAACTGGTGCTAAAGACCGCGCCCATCGTCGCCACCGCCACACCGATGCCCGCCGTGTTCAAGTTCGACCCGATCTCGGCCACCGGCACGGCGATTCTGTTTGCCGCGATCATCTCGATGATGGTGCTGCGCATCGACATCAAGACCGCGTTCAAGACGTTCGGTGAAACGTTGTTCGAACTGCGCTGGCCGATCCTGTCCATCGGCATGGTGTTGGCCTTCGCCTTTGTCACCAACTTTTCGGGCATGTCCTCCACCATGGCGCTGGTCCTGGCCGGCACTGGCTCCGCGTTCCCGTTCTTCTCGCCGTTCCTGGGCTGGCTCGGTGTGTTCCTCACCGGCTCGGACACCTCGTCCAACGCCCTGTTCGGCTCGCTGCAAGCCACCACCGCGCACCAGTTGGGCGTGAGTGACGTGCTGATGGTGGCCGCCAACTCCAGCGGCGGCGTGACTGGCAAGATGATCTCGCCGCAGTCCATCGCCGTCGCCTGCGCCGCCACCGGGCTGGTAGGACGGGAGTCCGACCTGCTGCGCTTCACGCTCAAGCACAGCCTGTTGTTCGCCACCATCATCGGCTTGATCACCCTGGCTCAAGCGTACTGGTTCACTGGCATGCTGGTGCACTGATCGGCAGCCGATCTACGTCTATCACACCAAACCTGGGGGCTATCATGCCCCCTTTTGGTGCCTTATGAATTTTTTTACATCCGCACACGTTTTGCGTAGAACCCCTGCATTGGCGCGAAGTCCATTCATCAAGCCCGCAAGCAATCGGGCTATTTCTGACTGCGGACGCCGATCCTACCGAGGAGCGCCGAGTCCACCTTGAGTAAGGAGATTCTTATGAAGCGTACCTATCTGCCCGGCCTGATCGTAGCCTCCGCCCTGGTAGCATCCCCTGTGTTCGCAGCTGAAGACCTGTGCGCCGTCAACATGCAGAAGCTGAACGACGCCAAGACCACTTCCATGCAACTGGGCGACCCTGCCAAAAGCCAATACGACGACGCGTACAAAGCAGCCATGGCCGCCCACGCTGCCAAGGACGAAAAAGCCTGCATCTCGCACTCCACCGATGCCATGAACATCCTGATGGATGCTCAGAAAAGCAAAGGCTGACCGCCAAGCCAACCATAGGGTTGGCCTGACGCCGCAAAATGACGTAGACTACGTCTCCCCTGCCTAACCGCAGGGGCTGGGGCCGATTAGGATTCGACGCCGGTTGCGAAACTTTAGGTGCATGCCGACTTGGTAACAGAAGTCGTAAATCCACTGTTGCAACTTTCTATAGTTGCCAATGACGAAACCTACGAGGGCCAAGCTCTCGCTGCCTAACGGTAGCTGAGCCGCTCTTCTGGCTACTTCGGTGCCAGCGATCATCAGGGGATGCCTGTAAACCCAAAGTGATCGTCACGCAGAACAGGATCGTCGTGTAGCACGCTGTGGGCAAAGCGACTAAAACTTACACAGCTCGTCCAATGCACCCTGCCAGTCGGGCGGCTGCGGATTAACTCAGTAGACACGGCTAAGCATGTAGTACCGACAGCGGAGTACTGGCGGACGGGGGTTCAAATCCCCCCGGCTCCACCAAATCTGCAGAAGAAGGCGTCCTCGGGCGCCTTTTTTTGTGTCTGGAGTTTAGTGAATGCACGGGTTTAGGTTCTACCGGGCTCCGCGGAGGGTTTCCGAACTCCAGCCGTTTAGGTATTCCAAACGGTATTCCAATCCATCCGGTGCTATTTTTTGGAATACCAAAACGGTGTCAGAGGGACCTCTCACGCCTGCTCCGGCCCTTCGCCTTTCCGACCGCCAGCTCAAGGCAGTCAAGGCGAAAGGCAATGACTACGTCCTCAACGATGGCGACGACCTTCAGCTCCGAGTCAGGAGCGACGGCTCGATGCTGTGGAACTTCAACTACCGCGAGCTGATAACCAAAAACCGTATCAATATGGGGCTGGGCACGTACCCAGAGCTATCACTAGCGAACGCCAAGAAAAAAGTGGTGGAAGCGCGCGAGCTGCTTGCACAAGGCATTGACCCCAAAGTGCAACGCAATGCACAGGACGAAGCCAAACTAGCGGACACGGAATATACGTTCGAGAACGTGTCCACCGCCTGGTTCGAGCTGAAGAAGGACTCCGTTACGCCGGCGTAGGCCGAAGGCATTTAGCGATCGCTCACGCTGCATGTATTTCCAGACATGAAAACAACGCCGCTTTGGAAAATTACCGCACCGATTGTCATCGAACCGCTTCGCCCAATGGTTGATTGGCAACGCCGGCGACAACCCGCGTAATACCCGGCCTGGTGCATGGCGACATAAGTAGTGACTGTCGCCAAATTCGCTTAAAAAAACGACTCAATCAACCCTCAATTGCTTCCAACCGTTGCTTCAGCAGCGCATTCACTAACGCTCCGCGTACCCCAGAATGAATCTCCCGATGGCAACTCGGGCACACAGCTCCCACATAACGCGGGTGATCTAGACCCCCATCCGAGAGCCGGTTTACATGATGTAGCTCTAAGTAGGGCGTGCCGTCCTTTTTCATAAATGGCGCCGGCTTCTCACAGCTTTCGCACGCCCCCTGGGCGCGCATAAGCACATAGTGAGCAACTTTTTGGCTTCGATGGTAAAGCTTACGCGGCGCGGATTGGCCTACTTCATCGATACCGGGCTTACATGCCCTCAGCGCAGCCAACCGAGCGGCGGCCAGAGAGCCGGGGAGGTCGGTCTCGTCCTCTACTTCAGCCTCAATGATCCGACTAGGCATACTTACTGGCACTAAACGGAAAACAAGCGCCGGACGCTCCCGCCCCTCAACATCCGGTTGGGTTCGCGTAAACATGTCGGCGCATGAAAACTCGCCCACGTAGGCGTAGCCGTTCCCTTTGCCGAGAGACTTAAACAAATACAGCGCGCGGCCAGCCTCAGCATGCTCAGCAATGGCTCGGTTGCCGCGGGTT
Source organism: Pseudomonas sp. PS01301 (assembly GCF_029960215.1). Classification (NCBI taxonomy): domain Bacteria; kingdom Pseudomonadati; phylum Pseudomonadota; class Gammaproteobacteria; order Pseudomonadales; family Pseudomonadaceae; genus Pseudomonas; species Pseudomonas sp. PS01301. The sequence continues at coordinate 7,764 of NZ_JASCPM010000032.1, forward strand.
AAGGTCATTGGCCCGCGCTGACCTTCGCCGGTATAAAAAAAAGCCCCTTCCTCCCAATGGTCGGCATACCCATATTGCTCACCGCTATCGCCTGTAAACAAAAAAATCGCGGGGTAGGTAGAGGACGCTGCAATGCCGCTCTGAAGGCTTCCGCCGAACGGTCCGTTGATCTCAGTTTTGCGGTCGTATACACACCCCGACGTGAACTGCACTGCTAGCTCGCTCTCCGTCCGCGGTAACTCCACAATGTTGAAGCCTCGCTTTTTGAGGTAACTATTGGTGGGGTGCCCGCCGGAAAACTCACCTACGGCAATGCCGGTAGCCAGGGAGACAATTTTCTTCGCTGGATACAACACACCACCGGAGTGAACCGCATAACGATGAGCCTGGTTATTTTCCCAGTCCTGCCACTCGCGCCTACTTCGGCACTTACTGTCAAATTCCAGCAAGGCTTTATCTATTCGTTCCTTCGAAACCGCTTTTATCGCCACGAGCCCTACCCTTTGTCTTCGAGCGTTGTAGGAAAACTCCTATCGTCGCCAAAGTGCAAAAGAGTTTCAACACGTATAAGGGCTAAAAGCCACTATCTTTTAGCCAGTGCTTGGGCAGCAGCACCATGACCAAATAGAATCCGCTAAAGGCAATCAAGACCTTGTCGCTGCTATGGGATGGCAACCCAACCGATCGGGCGCGCTCAATGGCTGGAGAAAGCCTGCGGGCCTATGATCGCCGCCTCAGCCTGCACCTGATGCTGCAGCCCTATCCGACCACTCAGCTGTTCAAAGACCCAGTGATCAATGGCCAAGGCATCCTGGGCCGTTGCCTAATCAGTTGGCCCGAGCGTATGGCCGGCCAGCGGCTCTACAAGGTGATCAACTTGAGCCGGGATGCCAGAGTCCAGCGCTACCAACAGCGGATCACCGCCCTGCTGCAACAGTCCTGGTCGCTTCATAAGCATGGCTCACTCAATCCCGCCACAATGGAGCTGACGGCCCGTGCCCGCCGGGTCTGGATCGATATTCACGACACCATCGAATGTCAGTCTGGTGAGTTTGGTGAACTGGCCGGCGTCCAGCCTGTCGCAGGCAAAGCGGCGGCGAATGTACTGCGTATCGCCGGTGTGCTGGCCTTGGTTGAGGAGGCCAGTGTATTGGAGGAAGCACACATCCAGCGCGCCTCCACGCTGATGGATTACTACCTGGCCGAGATCCAGCGCCTGACCGAACAGGAGCCGGTCAGTAGCCGATGCGAAGAGGCGGATCGACTGCTGCGCTGGTTGGTGCAGAAAGGCTGGACTCACTTCACCATTCGCGACGTCAATCGCAACGGCCCTCGCTTTGCCCGCAAGAGCGCTGACCATACCGCCTCTCTATTGGTCGTGCTGATCACTCATCGCTGGCTGAGCAGCCGCGACGGAAAACGTTCGAGGTCCGCCATGTTTCGCCTCAATGACGCGGTGCGCCGCTACCAGGCGCAACTTCAACCGCAACCAGAATCGCGGCGTGTCGCCGCCGCTGTCGCCACCCTGTCGCCACGCGCCAGGCCAGAAATGACGCGGGTTGTCGCCACTGTCGCCGCTGTCGCCACACCACCCTTTGAGCCTGCCAACCTCGCCCGGCTGATCAAGCAACTGCGCGAGGAAGGGGGCACTGCTGCAACACCAGGACAACGCCCTCCTGATCCGCCCGACACACTGGCAGCAGTTGGACAGGCTCAGCCCCCACTGGAAAGCCTTGCTGCTCTTTCTGCAAACGAACGAAAACGGAGATGACGATGGCCCTGGTCGGTCGGCGTGAGGGTCGCAACTTTGGCTATGGCCGCCAGCTGAGTTACGCCGGTCCACAAGCGCTCAAGGATCTGTTCGGCGGCGGCCACTTCACCACGGTCAAAGCGCATAGCGATCGCTGGCAAGCATTCGTGCGTTGGTGTCGGTCAGAGGACGGCCCTGGTTACAACGATGCGCGCCAGATTGATCGACAGACGCTGCAAGACTACGCCACATATCTGCGCCAGCAGATCCAGCAAGGCGAACTCGGCATCGCTACTGCGCAGAACCGCCTGAGCAGCGTCAACCGCACCCTCGCGGCGCTACGTGGTGATCAGGACGTGAGGATCGCAAGTCCGAGCCAGGCTTTGGGACGGCATCGCTCAACCCTACGCTCCAGCGCACCAGACGGCCAGGATCGTCAACAAGTGCAACGTGTGATGCAGGTACTCACGGAGCACCACTATGGGCGTGTAGCCGCGATTGCGTTGTTAGCAAGAGAGACCGGAATGCGTCTGCGCGAAGCTATTCTCGCTGACCTACCGCGCTTGCAACGAGAGGCCCACCGGCTGGGCCGCATCAACATCCAGGACGGAACCAAGGGTGGTCGCTCAGGTGCCTTTGCGCCCCGTTGGATCGACATCACGGCGGGGGCAAAGGCAGCACTGCAATTAGCAGTAAGCGTCTCCCCAAGTGGTAGCCGCAACATACTGGCTCGAGACGAAAGCTACGCTGCTTTTCTAAGACAGGTCGTGCGGCCAGCCCTAGATATCCTCCATGAGTACGGCATGAAAGGTTTACACGAGCTTCGAGCTTCGTTCGCCTGCGAACGCTACGAACAACTTACCGGACACGCTGCACCGGTCAATGGTGGGCACTGCTACCGCATCGACCGTGAACTGAATCGACAGGCGCGTCTGCAGATCAGCGATGAGCTCGGACACCATAGAATCGATGTGGTGTCCGCATACATTGGCGGCCGGTCATGAGCCGACCGTTTGATATGTCCTTGTTCCTGAGCGGTGCCCTGACTGGCTCGATGGCTACACAGCAACGACACCTGCGGCAAGCTCTAATCAAGCAAGCGGCTATCCGACAGAGATGGCACCGCGATACCCCCTGGACCTGGCAGCACAAGCATGTGTGCTGGTTCCTAGTTCACCACCTGAGGGATCGTTCTGAGGCGACCCGATACTACTATCGACTTACCGCCCAATTGATCCGGAAACGGTCAGGTAAATGATTATTGTTGGGAGGGCGCCCGCCAAGCATCCCTCGTCGGCAAGAATTTGCGGCCGAAGGGATGCGGCGCCTCGTCACCATTTTTCGAGGACGGCAAGCTGTTCACAAGCGGCTCAAGTCAAAAACGCCCTAATGATGTCAAAATGACTTGACAGAATCTCAATGTGGTGCTCGAATCTTGGGATGCCTTTAGGAGGCGAGCGGGTGCCCTTGTACTCTGGGATGCACCTAGAGAGATGGACGTTGGCGAGATAAAGCTTATTGCCAACGAATCTAGCGACTTACTTTTACGTGGTTGCGCCCGTGGACAGCCCGACTTCGGTCGGGCTTTTTTATGGAGAAAAGTCATGAGTCTGGAAAAAAAGTTAATTGACCTTATAGATGTCGAAGGACTAAAACTTACCGATAGGCAACACGCCTATCACAATGCACTTCATCTGGAACATGAGAGGAAGACCAGACGGCTGTCCAGCCCAGGAGTCAAGGATGTAAAAACGCCTGCATATTGGATCAAAGATAAAAAATTCAATCCATTTTATGTCCAAAAACACAAAAAACAAATCGCGCATTCAATTGCAAAAAAAATCATCGCAGGCACCTACACTCCAAACAAACCTGAAATAAAGAAGATCCCAAAATCTTCTGGCGGCACCCGATCGGTAACTATTTACCAAATTCCTGACGCCGCCGTCTCCAGAATGATATATGAGCAACTCATCAGAAAAAACAAACATCGTTTTAGTTCATTCTCATATGCCTATCGCAACGACAGAAATGTTCACTTTGCAATACAAGACATCGGTATTGAACTAGCTCAAAACTCTAGAATATATATAGCCGAATTTGACTTCTCTAAATTCTTCGACAGCATCGACCACAAATATTTATTTGAGCAGTTCTCAAATAACGGCTTTTTAATAAGCACTCCCGAAAAGCAAGTAATAAAATCTTTCTTAGGCGAGGACGGGAAAGGTATTCCCCAAGGCACATCGATTTCATTATTCCTAGCCAACCTAGTCTGCTGGCGATTAGACCGCGAACTTGAGCAGGCAGGCCTGCGATTTGCGAGATATGCCGACGACACCGTCATCTGGTCAACAGACTATGATCGAATCAGCAAAGCCTCTCAAATCATAAACGACTTCTCTTTTGAAACCGGCGTAGCCATAAACTCTGAAAAATCTAAAGGCATAAGGTTACTTTGCGAACAGAAGATGAAAGTCGAAATGGAAAGTACTCACTTTATAGATTTTCTGGGGTATTCCATATCAACCAAAAACATTTCAATCAAGAAGTCATCCGAAAATAAAATAAAGAGACAAATAAGCTACATTTTATACAAACACCTAATTCAACCTTTGAGAGGGACAAAGCTCGCAGCTCTGAAAATCCCGGCCAACAACAGGGATGAAAATCTCGTAAGTGCCATTATGGAGATCAGAAGATATCTCTACGGGGACCTTACGGACCAAATGATTGCAAACTACATAAACGGAGTGAGCAATCGAATATTCTTCAAGGGCATCATGAGCTTCTACCCATTAATCAATGACGAGAACCAGCTGAAAGAGTTAGATGGCTGGCTGGTTACGGCAGTTTATAAGGGAGTAAACATTCGCGGGAAACTATTAAAAGCCTGGGGATATAACCGCGACCACAACTTCCCGTTCAATGTTAGCCATGGCGAAATTATCACCGAATTCAGAAAACAAAAAATTCACGGCAAAAAACTTCTAAAACTCCCTAGCTTCTATTTCATCTACCAAGCGCTCAGCAAGGGGCTGACGGATTTTGGTGTTGAAGGGGTGATGAATCCAACATCGAACACTTATAACTACTACACATAGATCCGTCCTTTCCTCTGTCAACAGTAGCGCGTGAGCTGCAGTTAATTGGAGAATCGTCTACCAACAGGTGCGTGAGGGTTCTACCCCACGCCATCCTAGACCGTCGCCTGGCAAGTGGCTGACCGCCTTGACGTCAGTTCTAGCAGGACGGTAACCCACTTTCCAGAAGGTACCGTCTGGCTTGAAAGAGCTCCCCCACCCGTATGATTCTGCAAGGAACATACAACCTAAACACGAGCAGAAACAGCAGCTAGCTGCGTCGTAAACTCAAATATCTCGGCTGCTACCGATTTAATATGATGATTAGTATCGAATGATATCCAATTTGTGGAACTTCCAGTAATCCCTCCCAAGCTACATTCCATTATCTTCAAATCACCCCAGCTAAACTCAGGCTTTCTATAGTGAACGGAGTTGACAATCACTCTCGATAATTTTTGACTCTGAGCATAGCCATCTTCACCCTGTACCGAGTGCCCTCGAGCAATAAAGAAGGCATTACTTATGGTATACCGGATCTTCACATTCATATTGGTAGCAATGATATCGGACGCTCGCGGATTCCGTATCCCATAATCACCAAAATACAATGATGCGTTAGGGTTAGCCGACATAAAGCCTTTCCACACAATCATTTCTTTTCTTTGCACCAGCCCAGTAGAGTCTCGCTCTTTCACTGCTTTTTCAATTGAGTCAGGAATCGAACTGGCGCTCATGACTATGTAATCGAACCCTAAACCCTTCATGTGCCCGTAAGCAGTTTCCACAATTTCCATCACTTCTTGCACAGGCAACCTGGTCACGTCACCGATATCGACAAGCACCGGAGTACTCGTTTCATTCAAACCTGCACTGGCAACCATGTCTTCAATGATTTCATCTAAGTGATCCAAGTCACCAAAATCTTCAATTGCTATGCTATCCAACCTGATACAAAAAAACGCTTTTTCAGGCAAGACCATACTTTTTATGGTTTCTTGGTATTCAATCGATTCCCACCGATCATAACCAATGACCGGGCATACGATGACGCCTAACTCACTTAGTGCGGAGCAAACATAGCTTAAAACCTGCTCCCCTCCCTCAGTGGCAAAGCCAACAGGCCACTGAGAAGTGTCCAATATCACGTGCTTTCCTTTGAACACTGCGGCAATACTCTGCGCACGCTTATCAAGGTAGTCTTCGTAAGGCGTGCTGCTTCGTTTACGCGCACGTTCGAGATCAGTTCCGTCCAGCTTGGTCACTTCAGATATAGGTGTGCAACGAGCGATGGTTGATGCATCCAGGCGCTTGAGAGCTTCCATTTCCCCGGCCTTCGCACGAACAATTGGAAAATACTGTGTATTCATAATTAACACCTCAGAGGTTTTCAAGTTGAACTCGGACCAATCCCTGGCCTATAAGATCTGAGAACTGATTATAGTTCCCTACTTCTTTCCTAACACGCCCTGCGACTATGGCCGGATGTATATTTAGCTCCTTAGCAAGCTCAACAATAGTTTCCTTACTGGGTTTTAAGTACGCATCAGTACGCTTCCATATAGATCGGGGTATGAACGCATCTCTAGCAATTCTATTTGCCTCAGACTCACGCTTATCCGTACTCGCATGTTCCAAGTCATCCAAAATAGCTTCACTGGTATCATCGATATGTTTCCACACATGAACCAGCTCATGCACTAACGTAAACCAAAAATTATCAACTCTGTCATAGCGAAGCGTGAGAGCAATTATGGGCGTCCCATCTAAATCTTTTAGAGCTGCTCCATCGAGCATCGTCCCTTTTAACTGCGGCTCTATAACCACTGCAATGCCATGCTGCTTGAGAAACTCGATGGCCAATCTTGGCCCTTCCTCGAACCTACTAAATTGCACTACCTGCTTGATAAAACCGTCTCCAACTTTCGACTTCTCATAAGCTGGCAACTGACTTTTTATTTCCCTAGTCCTTTGAATAACTCTTGCAAGCCAAGCATAAAGTGCGTAACTCGTGGTAGGCGTAGGTGAGTCGCCTGACAATGTGCGTCGAAAGGAAGCGCCACCTTCTTGCAAACCCATATCTACTATAAAGCCCTGAACAATTTCCTCGACGGTTTTTTTCGCCTTGCTCGTGATGCTATCTATCCATCCTCTAGCGACCATCTCCTTTACCGGAAACTTAGACCAATCAACGTTAGTTTTTTTTGGGCTGCTACCAACCTCGTCTAGCCCGACTAATGTATCAGCTGAAATCCCTAGACCAACGGCGAGCGCCCGAATCATCGGTACTGTAAGCGGTCGTTTTCGAGCAAGTATTTCGGAAACTCGACTTCTAGTTCCAAAATATGGAACTAAATCAGCCTGCTTCAATCCTTTCTCAGCCATTCTAAAAAGGATTGCATCAATCGGATCTGGAGCTTCAACCGGATATTTCTGCTTCTCGTAATCCTCAATCAGAATCGAGAGCAATTCAAGTCTGTCGCTTTCTTCTGTACTCAGTTTCGGAGAAGCAATTATTAGCGAATGCACCTCATTGAAGTATACGAGGTACTGTTCCTCTGTTTTGATGATTTTCGGGATCAGAGTATTCATAATTTCTTCACTATTGCAGTGATAACAGCAATTCCTTGGGCAAATGCGACTTTCAATTCTAAAAATGTGCTCGATCCGCATACGGAGAAGAGAAAGGTATCCTCGCCAGTAACGAGAGCATTAGGGTATTGCTCAAGCAGCTCACCAGGGAGCTTCCATCTCGCATGGCCGATTTCGCTCACCCAGACGCAAATCCATTTGCGGATGTGTTCGCCTTCAACCTGTAGAGGGGGTAGTTTTTCTCTGCCTAGCAATCTCATGATCGTAGCTTTGTTCCCAATTTGGGAACAAAGCTACCTCGAGGCCTCACCTGAGTCAAGCGGATATGTTCCCAATTTGGGAACGCTTGGTTTACGTGGCGCTGACGCCGACGCCGAATTGGCCCCATTCCCCAGGATGAGGCAGCCCCGGCCGAGCCAAAGCTTCAAAGGGCGAGAGTGTAGAAAGTCAGGCGGGGCTGAGATATCTCTGCTCCTGGTACCGGCCGATCTTCCCGCAAGCCGAGTGGCATGATGTGGAGCTTGGCTCACCTCAATGCCTCTACCCGATATGGCTATTGGTCAACTGCGACGTCCTTTCAGCATGATCTAGTAGATCGGCGGCCTAGGGCTTCTACGAAAGATGAGAGAAGCACGTTGGCCGAACGGTATTCCAGTTGGTATTCCAGAAAAAAATAAAATAATAGAATTATTAATAAGTTTAAAAAGATAAAAGATCAATTCAACTTACCCCGGCACTAATTTCGGCGCCACAAACCAACCACCTCGGGTAGCTCGCAACTACTGTTTTTCGTGCCTGAATGATCGGTTTCGGCCGCCTAGCGCCAGCGCCAAAACATCGCTCCATCTCCCCCCTTGCAGAACCTCCCTCACAGGTCGAAACTGCACCAAACGACGAGGTACACCATGGCACTCGACTACCCGCCCAGCCTCCTGTCCCAGGAAGAACGCTCAGCCATTGCTGAAATCGAAGCCACCACCAACATCCTGCGGTTGGTGACCCGGCTCACCAACATGCGCTTTGCCGCGATCACCAAGTTCGGCGACGCCGAACTGGTGATCTGCTCTGTGCACGATGCTGCTGATTTGGGAATCGGCGCAGGTGAGGCTTTTCCGCTTGAAGACACGATCTGCAGCGAGTTTCAGCGAGATCCGGCGCCGTTACTGATTCCGAGAGTGAGCCATGACCAGAGCTTCGCCTCGAGACTGATCGTCAAAACCTATGATCTGGACAGTTACGTAGGCGTGCCCATCTTCCTGCCTGACGGCCGGCTGTACGGGGCGCTTTGTGCGATCGATTCGCGGCCTGTGCTGTTCGAAGATCCCGATGTCTGCGAAACGCTCGAGATTTTTGCCCGGTTGATCGGGTGTATATTCTTTGCGAGCTTGGTGGTGAAGGTCGAGAGTGCCGCGATTGAGTTGGAGTGATTTTTGGAAGGTGACGCTAGGGTCAGTTACACATGCACACCTTCCCTTCACACCCCCCGCATCACCTCCCTTCCTTCCACCCCAATCGCCTCGCAAATCTCCAGAAACTCGACCACATCCAATCTTCTCTCCGCATTCTCCACCTTGGAAATATACGACTGAGGCCTTCCCACTCGCCGCGCCAGCTCGGTTTGGCTCAAGCCCTTCTCCTTCCTGCACGCGATGAGTGCCCGGATCAGCATGGAATAGCGTTCTGTGTGGATGGATTTCATAAGGGCTGCCGAATGACGATTCGGCTCCTTAAGTAAACCCAAAACAGGATTATCCCAAAATAGGATATAGGTGCTATGGTTGGTGTCAGCTTTCACATCAGCCAAGAAGGGGAATGGTCATGGAACGTCCATCACAGTCGCTCAAGCTCGTCGGTTCGGATTTTTCTGCAGGCAGTCGAGGGCCGACTCCGATTACCAAAGATGAGATCCTCGAGGGCATTTGCCACTGCGTGCTAGAGCGCTGGCATCAGCTTGCTCCTGATAACCAGACGGCACTGGGTCTGGATACCCGCACTGCCGAATCACCCGATGAGCAAGCACTCCAGTCGGTGACCTGGCTGCTTCTGGAGGCCGCGAGTTTGGCCGCGCAAAAGGCTAGGCAGGCGTGCAATAAGCGGTTGGACGCTGCCGATTACTAGCGGTGAAGGGCTCTATCCCATCGGACTGAACCCCGAAGCCGCCGAACAATACCGCTCCCGCAGTGCCGGATTTCGCTCTGAACGGCACTGCTCCTTGAACCACTGCTTCGCGCCTTTCCTGCATTCCCGATATTCAATCGACCCACTTCGGTAGCCAGTGCAAACACTGCCGTGATCAATCTGGTTATCACTGACACTCCACGAAGCCGTATACGACCTCTTCCCGTCCCAACCGAGTATCAGGTGCGATTCAGACCCACCACTAACAGCCCGCCGAACCGGCCGCGCACTCTGCCCCGCCTTGTACTCCGCCAAATACTGCGCCGACACCATCCCCTGCACCGTCCGCTCTTCGCGCATTAGCTGAGGACGGTCCCCGTACCAACACCGCAACACCTGGTCGTTGACCACATTGTCAGCGCCCATGCACTCGTGCAGGGTTTTAGGCACAACGGGCGCCACTGCTCGCACAACGGGTGCAGATACCGGCGCAGTTTCAACAACCGGCGATTCATATCGCTCAACCACCTCAGCAGGCGGCTCTACACGCGCAGGCTCAAAGTACGCGGCAATCCGCGCCCAGTTCATACCCACCGCGATCGCTGGTACCAGTAGCCACAACAGCCACCCCGGATGCGCCCGTTGTTGAACGCGCGGACGTGGCGCAATGGGTCCATCGTGCAGGTCGTCATGCAGACTCATTTGAAATTCCATTTCCAAAGCAAAGGTTGAAATGCCATCACTGACTACCTATCGGTAGCGCTTTGCCATTCTTTAGGTAGAGCGCCTGCCGAGCCACTTCATCGCACTTCGTGAAAATCCCCTCAAAAAAGCGTTAACGCTTTGTGAAACTCTTGTTAGGATACGCGCCACTGAGACACATTCTCAGTTGCCAGGGAGGCGCTTCATTGACCTCTTCTATTCCCGGAATTGCTCCCATGGCCCTTCGTTTTCCTTCTCGCCCTACCCTTCTGGCGGTGTGCTGCTCACTGAGCCTCGGCGCCCACGGGGCGGACGCTCTCGTGTTGGACGCTACCTCGATCGATGCGCAAACCTCCAAGACCACCAAAGGCGCTTCGCCCGAGGTGTTTGCCGGTGGGCAGGTGGCGCGCGGTGGGCAGATGGGTGTGCTGGGCAACCAGGACAACATGGATGTGCCGTTCACGCTGACCAGCTACACCTCGAAGCTGATCGAGGATCAGCAGGCGGAGGACGTGGGCGATGTGCTGCTGAATGATCCGTCGGTGCGGCAGTCGTTTGGTTTCGGTAACCAGGCGCAGGTGTTCGTGATTCGTGGTTTGCCGCTGTCCAGTGATGACATTTCCTACAACGGTTTGTACGGGGTGTTGCCGCGGCAGATCATTTCCACCGATGCGGTGGAGCGGGTCGAGGTGTTCAAGGGGCCGAACGCGTTCATCAACGGTGTGAGCCCGACGGGGACCGGGTTGGGTGGCAGTGTGAACCTGGTGCCCAAGCGGGCGGGCGATGAGCCCATTCGTCGCTACACGCAGGACATCAGCACGGATGGCCGTGTGGGTGAGCATCTGGATATCGGTCAGCGCTTTGGTGAAGGCAACCGTTTTGGTGCGCGGGTCAATCTGGCCCAGCGTGAGGGTGATACGGCGGTCGATGACGAGTCGCAGCGCACCAAGCTGTTCACGCTGGGGCTGGATTATCGGGGTGACAACTTCCGCCTGTCCGGCGATTTCGGTTATCAGAAGCAGCGCATCAATGGGCTGCGCAACTCGGTGCGCTTCGGCACGATTACGAGCATCCCGCGGGCGCCGGATGCCAGCCACAACTACGGCCAGGATTGGACCTACAGCGAGACTGAGGACACCTTTGGCATGCTGCGTGGCGAGTGGGACCTCAACGAGGACTGGACGGCGTACGTGGCGGGTGGCGCCAAGCACACGCGGGAGAACGGTGTGTATGGCACGCCGGTGCTGACCGATTCGAGCACGGGCGCGGCGACCATCGGCGGGTCGAAGATTCCGCACGACGAGGACAATACCACTGTCATGACCGGCATCAACGGCAACCTGCAGACGGGGCCGGTGAGTCATCAGATCAGCGTGGGTGCGTCGAGCATCTGGACCGAGCAGCGCAACGCCTACGAGTTCTACCTGCCCACTGGCACTACCAACATCTACAACACCGGGCCTCTGGCCAAGCCTACCGCGGTGAACTTCGCGGCCGGTGACATGAGCGATCCTGGCATCACTGGCAAGACCCGTAACCGCAGTTTTGCAGTGTCGGACACCTTGGGTTTCTTCGACGACACGGTGCTGGTCACGGCCGGGCTGCGGCGCCAGCAGTTGCTGGTGCAGAACTATGCGTATGAGTCCACGACCGGTGCAGGGGGCGGTCGGACCGCCATGTACGACGAGGCGATCACCACGCCGGTGTACGGCATCGTCTACAAGCCGGTGGAGTCGGTATCGCTGTTTGCCAACCGCATCGAGGGGCTGTCGGCGGGACCGACTGCGCCCGGCTCGGTGATCAACGCGGGCCAAGCGTTCCCGCCCGGTCGCACCAAGCAGGTGGAAGCCGGGATCAAGCTGGACAAGCAATCATGGGGGGCGACGCTGGCGGCGTTCCGCATTGAGCGACCTACCGATGGCTTCACGCAAAGCGTTGCAGCGCCCGGCGGCGGCACCGTTGACGTTTACCTGCGCGACGGCAAGCAGATCAACCGTGGTGTCGAGTTGAGTGTGTTCGGCGAACCCGTGGAAGGCCTGCGTCTGATGGCCGGCGGCACGCGCCTGCAGTCCGAGCTCGAAGACACGCAGGCCGGCGCGAATGACGGCAACCACGCCATCGGCGTGCCGACCTTCCAGCTCAACGCGACGGTGGATTGGGACGTACCGGGCCTGAATGGCTTGGCGCTCAACGCCCGTGCGCTGCGCACCGGTGGCCAGTATGCCGACCAGGCCAACAACCTGAGTCTGCCCACCTGGAACCGCTTCGACGCGGGCGCACGCTACACCTTCAAGGTCGAGCGCAAGGACATCACCCTGCGTATGAACGTGGAGAACATTACCGACAAGAACTACTGGGCATCGGCCAACGGCGGCTACCTGACCCAGGGTGAGCCACGGCTGGTGAAGTTTTCCGGGACGGTGGATTTCTAAAACACGATGCTTATGGGCGTGGACGGAGAAGATGCAGTGTCTGATCCACACCCAGCGCCTCAATGAAGGCATCGTCGTGGGACACCACCAGCAGCGCGCCCTGGTACTGACCTAGCATCTGTTCAAGTGCCAGCTTGCTGGGCAGATCCAGGTGGTTGTCGGGCTCGTCCAACAGCAATAGCTGGGGTGGGCGGTGCGCGTGCAGCAGTGCCGCCAGGGCTATCTTGAGACGTTCGCCGCCGCTGAGCTGCGCGGTCTGCAGTAGGACGCGATCGGCGTCGATGCCCAACTGGGCCAGCCGAGTCCTGGCTTCGGCTTCGGGCAGTTCCGGGTTGCTTTCGTGCAGCCATTGCACGGCGGTCCGATCAGGGTGTTCGAGGCCGGCGTGTTGGTCCAGCCAACCCACTTCCACCGTGCAAATGACTTCTCCGGCGCGCGGTATCAGGCAGCCGGCGATGACCTGAAGCAGTGTCGATTTACCGCTGCCGTTGGCGCCCGTGATGGCCAGGCGCAGGGGGCCTGTCAGGGTAAAGCTAATCGGCGGGACATGCCCGAACGGCAGTATCAGATCATTGAGCTGAAGCACCAGTTTGCCGTTGGGTACGACGGTTTCCGGGGGCAGCATTATGCGTTGGATATCGGCGGCGCAGCGCGCACGGGCATCGGCAATGCGCTGTTGCTGCTGCTCGCGGGCGAGCTGTTGATTGAGGCGCAGTTTGCCTTGGCTGTTCTCGCTGCGTTCTTTCTGAGCATTGGTGATCAGCTTGGTCTGGCTACCATCACGGGCGTTACGATCACCGCGTGCATTGCGCCGTTGCTGGCGCTCCATCTGCATGGCCATTTCCCGTTGCTCGCGCTTGGCTTGGGTGCGTTCGCCTTGCAAGGTCGCCTGGAAGGCTTGTTGCTCTAGTTCGCGGGCAGCGACGTAATGGCTGTAGTTGCCGCCATAAACGGCGAGGCCGGTGGGCGAGAGTTCGACGATTTCATCCATGAGTTCGAGCAGAGCGCGGTCATGGCTGATCATCACCAAGCCGTTCGGCCAGCGCTGGATCTGTTGTGCCAGTTTCTGCTGTTGTTCGCGGTCGAGGTGGTTGCTCGGTTCGTCGAGGATCAGCCAGTCGGCCTTGGACAGCCAGGCACCGAGCAGTGCGATGCGCTGGCGCTCGCCACCGCTGAGGGCGTGCGTCGGTGTGTCGGCGGTCAAGTGGCCCAAGCCGTTCAGGTCCAGCTCTGCGCGCAGGCGTGCTGCGCAATCCCACTGGTCCATCGCAAGCGTGTGGTCGTGATCATCGAGGCTGCCTTCGGCGATCCGCTGCAGGGCTTGCAGGATGTGCTCGACGCCCGCCAGCGCGGCAACGGTGGGAAAACGCTCGGGCTCGAGCTGTTGAGAGACGACATAGACATGCCCCTCGCGGCGGACGCAGCCATTGCTCGGCGCACGGTCGCCAGCCAGCAACTGGCCCAGCAGGGATTTACCGCTGCCATTGGCGCCGACGATGCCGGTGGCTTTGGCGTGGAAGCTGTGGTTGAGGTTGTCCAGCAGTAGGCGTCCATCCGGGAGGGTGAGGCAAAGGTGATCGAGATGGAGTTGTCGTTGGGTCATGGTGCTCCCTTGTGATGGAGTCTCGTTGTTGGGTTTGGCGTAGCTGCCAATGATGAGAAACAACTTGGAGCTGCGTTCGTAGACGACTGAGGTGATGTCGATAATGGCTGCAGATAGCAACTGTCATACCTTGACGGTTATCAACTCAAATTAGTGATACTGAGTCATCCGTTCAGGTCATGCGTTACAAGTGTCTTCACATGAGCGTGACCCAGCTACCCTTGCAGATCCGAAGGGTCATGGGTCTTGAGCCAGTCCGCCAATGCGGCATTCATGCGCGTCTGCCAACCAGGCCCAGAGGCTCGGAATTCTGCGAGCACGGCCGGTTCGAGGCGGATCGAAATGCGCTCCCGCACAATGCCAGATTTGGGTCGACCACGGCGGATGACTTGACTACCTGCGTACTCGTCGGCACGCTCGAAAAAAGCATCGGTCAGCTCCGGAGCATCGTCAGGGTCAACCCAGTCGATGCTGATAGCGGTCTTGTTCTCGCTCATTGGCTTTCCTCATGGAAATGATGCGGCGCGAGGTCCGCATCATCAGGATCAATCGTGCACGGTGATCAAGATCATAGCCCTTTCAGATACGCCTGCCACGCCCCCCCCACCTCCCACCACCCATTGAAGCCCCGTGCCCCTTACCGCACACTGACGCGATTCCTTTCCGACAAAACGGCCGTCCATGAGCAACCCACCGAGCCCCATCCCCCTGATCATCCTCGATGTGCAAGACGCCATCGACCAGCCGAGATGGAAGGGCAAGAGCAACCCTGGCTATCTGGAAACCATCCAGCGGCTTCTGCAGCTGTGGCGCTCGAATGGCTGGCCGGTGCTGCATGTGAAGCACAATGAGCCGACGCCTACGTCGACGTACCACAGCCATGGGCCGTGGAATGGGATCAAGCAGGAAGTTGCGCCGGTGGAGGGCGAGCCGGTGATTACCAAGCAGCAGAACTGTGCGTTCATTGGCACGGAGCTGGATGCGGTGCTCAAGGCCATGCAGGTGACGCGCTTCGTGCTGACGGGTGTGGTCGTTCACAACAGCATGGATGCCACCGTTCGCGCCGGAAAGGCGCTGGGCTACAGCATTACCCTCCCCTCGGATGCGACGACAGCGGTCCCGGTGACCGGCGCGGATGGAACGGTTTGGGATGCGGGCACCGTTCACGATCTGACGTTGGCGATACTCGGCAGCGAGTACGCCGAGGTGGTGCTGGCCAGCGACGTCGTCGAGGCGCTCGGGCTGGGGTGAGCGGTGAGCGGCGACACCAACCCCAGATCATCCCGTATACACGCCACGCCATGACCTGCGCTCACTTCGCGCAACAGCGGTCGATCCTGTGCGCAGGCGGGCAGCACATAAGGGCATCGGGTGCGAAACGCGCATCCCGAAGGCGGTGAAATAGGGCTGGGGATATCGCCTTGCAGCACGATTCGCTGGCGCCGCTGCCCAGGTTCGGGCATGGGGATGGCCGACATCAGCGCTTCGGTGTAGGGGTGGCGGGGATGGCTGAACAGCTCGCGGGTCGGCGCTATTTCGACGATGCGGCCCAGGTACATCACTGCAACGCGGTCGGCGATGTGGCCGACCACGGCCAGGTCGTGGGTGACGAAGAGCATGGTCAGGTTCATCTGCCGACGGATGCGCGCGAACAGGTTGAGCACTTGCGCCTGCACCGAGACGTCCAGAGCCGACACCGGTTCGTCGGCCATGATGAATTCAGGTTCCAGGGTCAGGGCGCGAGCGATGCCGATGCGCTGGCGTTGGCCGCCGGAGAACTCGTGGGGGTAACGGTCCAGGTACTGGGCCGCGAGGCCGACGGTTTCCAGGGCCTGCCCGGCCTTTTCGCGGCGCCCGGCGGCGTCGAGTTCGGGGTTGTGGAAGCGCAGCGGCATGGCGAGGATGTCGCCCACGCTCATGCGCGGGTTCAGCGAGCCGTAGGGGTCCTGGAAGATCATCTGCATGCGCTTGCGATAGGGCTTGAGCAGGCGGTCGTTGAAGGGTGTGATCTCGGTGTTGTCGAAGACGATGTGCCCGTCGGTGGGTGGATCGAGCATCATCAGGCTGCGGCCCAGGGTGCTCTTGCCCGAGCCGCTTTCGCCCACCAGGCCCAGCACTTCGCCACGGGCGATGCTCAGGTCGACGCCATCCACGGCGCGGACCAGGTTGTCGTCGCGGTCGCGGCGGTGGGCGAGGAAGGTCTTGCGCACGGGGAAGTATTTCTTCAAGCCAACGACGTCGATCAGCGGACGTTCTTTCATCGTGCACCTTCCTGTTCGGTCGCCAGTTCCCGCCAGCGCACGCAGCGCAGTTGGTGGCCCATTTCGATTTCTTCCAGCACGGGTGCCTGTTGGTCGCAGCGGCCAGCGATGCTGTAGCCGCAGCGCGGGTGGAAGGCGCAGCCGCTGGGCGGTGTGCTGGGGTCGGGAACGAAGCCGGCGATGGTGCCCAGTTCACCTTGCGCCAGACCGGCCTGTTCGAAGCGCGGCACTGCGGCCAGCAAGCCGCGGGTGTAGGGCATGCGCGGCGAGGACAGCACCTGGCTGACGCTGCCCTGTTCGACGATGCGCCCGGCGTACATCACCATGACCCGGTCTGCGATTTCCGCGACCACGCCGAAGTTGTGGGTAATGAACAGGATCGCCATGCCGTTCTTCTTTTGCAGGTTGCGCAGCAGGTCAAGAATCTGCGCCTGCACGGTGACGTCCAGCGCGGTGGTGGGTTCGTCGGCAATCAGCACGTCCGGCTCCATGGCCAGGGCGATGGCGATCATCACCCGCTGGCGCATGCCGCCGGACAGCTCGTGGGGATAACAGTCCAGGCGCTTCACAGGTTCCGGAATGCCGACCTGCTCCAGCAGGGCCAGCGCGCGGGAGCGGGCATCGGCCTTGCTCAGGGACTCATGGAAACGGATCGCTTCGGCGATCTGGTCGCCCACGCGGTGCACCGGGTTCAGTGAGGTCAGCGGTTCCTGGAAAATCATCGCCACGCGGTTGCCGCGCACGTGGCGCATCTGCTGTTCGCCCATGGCCACCAGGTCGATGGGCGCGCCGTGGCGGTCGGCGACGATGGCGCTGCCGTCGATGCGGGTTTTCGGCGCTTCGGCGAGCAGCTTCATGATGGCCAGGCTGGTGACGCTCTTGCCCGAACCGCTCTCGCCCACCAGGGCCAGGGTTTCGCCGGCAGCGATGGTGAAGTTGATGTCGTGGACCACCGGTACGTAGTCGGCGCCCTTGCGGAAGGCGACGTTGAGGTGCGCCACGGCGATCTTTTCATCTGCGTTCATTTCAGGTCGCTCCTGCCGTCCAGCGCGTCGCGCAGGCCGTCGCCGATGAAGTTGAAGCTGGTCACCGCGAGGGTGATCGCCAGCCCGGGAATGATCGCCAGCCAGGGCGCCTTGCCCAGGTACTGTTGGGCGGCGTTGAGCATGTTGCCCCAACTGGGCAAGGGCGGCTGGATGCCGTAGCCGAGGAAGCTGATGTAGGCCTCCAGCAGGATGGCGTTGGCGATGGTCAGGGTGGCCGCAACGATGATCGGGCCGATGGCGTTGGGCATCAGTTCGCGGAACATGATCCAGCGGTTGCTGGCGCCGATCATGCGGGCGGCCAAGGTGAAGTCGCGCTCACGCAGCGAGCGGATCTCGGCTTCGACGATGCGCGAGATTTCCATCCAGCTGGTCACGGCGATGATCAGGGTGATCATCATCGGGCTGGGTTTGGTGAACGCCGCCAGCACCAGCACCAGGAATACGCTGGGAAAGGACAGAAACGCATCGACAAAGCGCATCAGCCCGGCGCCGATCCAGCCGCGGTAGTAACCGGCGATGACGCCGATCAGGGTGCCGATGACGATGCTGATGAGCATGGCGCAAAAGCCCACCATCAGGGAGATGCGTCCGGCGTTAAGCAAGCGGGCAGCCGTGTCGCGGCCCAGCGCGTCGGTGCCCAGGTAGTGATTGCCGGTGAACGGCGGCGCGAAGCGGTTGCGGATGTCGATGCTCAGGTCGTTGTAGTGCAGCAGGTAGGGGCCGAACACGCAGGCCAGAATCAGTACGGTGATCATCACCACGCCGAGCACGGCCAGTTTGTGGCGCATGAAACGGCGCAGGGTGGGGTTGGCCAGCCAGGCCCAGCGGCGGCTGGCGGGCAGGTAGTGCGTGGCGGTGGTCATGGGCGGTACTCCTTCAGGCCAGCCGGACACGGGGGTCGGCGACACCTATCAACAGATCGGCGAGCAGGTTGCCCAGCAGCACCAGCACGGCGGAGAACATCAGAATGCCCATGATCACCGGGTAGTCGCTGTAGCCCAGGCTGTCGAGGAACAGCCGGCCCATGCCGGGCCAGGTGAACACCGTTTCGGTGACCAGCGCGCCGCCAAGGATGGTGGGTATCTGCAGCCCGGCCAGGGTGATCATCGGCAACAGGGCATTGCGAATCACGTGGTGAGTCAGCACGCGGCGATAGGGCACGCCCTTGGCGCGGGCGGTGCGGACGAAATCCTGGTCGATCACGTCGAGGGTGGCGGAGCGCATGTAGCGGCTCCAGATCGCCACGTTGACCAAGGCCAGCACCAGCACCGGCAGCACCAGGTGAATGGCGTAGTCGCCCAGGGACTGGTCACCGATGGTGTACATGTTGCCCGCCGGCAGCCAGCCCAGGTGCAGGGAGAAAAAGAAGATCGCCACCAGCCCGAACCAGAAGGTGGGAATCGACAGCGCCACCATCGCGCCGACCGTGGCCAGGGTGTCGAACACCGAATAGCGGCGCACCGCGCCCAGCACGCCGACCCAGGTGCCGATGACGATGGACAGCAGCGTCGAGGTGCCCATCAGCAGCAACGTCGCGGGCAGGTGCCCGGCGATCACGCTGAGCACCGGGCGGCCGTCGCGAAACGAGTGGCCCCAGTCGCCGACGAATAGATGGCTGAACCAGTCGATGTACTGCACCAGCAGTGGCCGCTTCAAGCCCAGTTGCTCGGCGATGCGGTCCAGCTCGGCCTGGCTCATGCCGGGGTTCAGGGCGAACTGAGACATCGGCCCGCCGGGGGCCAGGTTGAGCACCATGAAGCCGATCAGCGAGACCAGCACCAGCACCACGGCGCTCTGCCCCAGGCGGTTGAGAATGTAGTTCGGCATGCTTGAATCCTCTGCGGTGCGAACGACACCCGACCCTGCGGCCAGGCATGGGCGTGCTCAGGTCCAGGACCAGGTGTTGACGTTCCAGGGTTCGATGCGCAGGTTGATGTTGCCGGTGAAGCCCTTGAGGCCCGATTTGTAGCCGCGCACGTAGGTGTACTGAAACAGCGGCAGGATGGGCAGGTCCTGGCGGATCAGGTCCTGCACCTGCACGTACACCGCCTTGCGCTGGGCGACGTCCTGGATCGCTGCGCCCTGGGCCAGCAGTTCGTCGACCTTGGCGTTGACGTACTGCGAGTTGTTCTGCCCGGCCCCGCCTTTGGCGTTGGTCGATTGCGAACCGAAGTAGTCGCGGGTGTCGGGGTCGGCACCGGTGAGGAAGTTGTTGCCGACGATCACCGAGTCGAATTTGGACTGCACCCAGTACTCGCCCCACATCACCGCAGGCGGCAGGTTGGAGATTTTCATCTCCACACCGATGGCCAGCCAGGTCTGCTGGATGAACTGCTGCGCCTGCTCGCGGATCTGGTTGCCGGCGGTGGTGGAGTTGGTGAACGAAAGGCGCACCCCACCCTTCTCGCGAATGCCGCCAGCGCCCGGTTTCCAGCCGGCGTCATCGAGCAGTTTGCTGGCCGCCTCGATGTTGAAGCTTTGCTTGGGCAGGTTCGGGTTGTAGTAGGCCGACTGTTGCGGCATGTAGGTTTCGGTGGGCAGCACCAGGCCGAAATACAACTCGTCGATGATGGTCTTCTTGTCGATGGCCATGTACAGCGCCTGGCGCACGACAGGGTCCTTGAACTGGGGGCGTTCCATGTTCAGGGTCACCGACTCGATGGTGGCCACCGGCAGGATCACCACGGTGCGCCCGGCCAGGTCCTTGGCTTCCTCGTAATGGTCGGGGGTGATGCCCTGCATGGCGGTGACGTCGATGTCGCCGGTCTTGAACTGGGTGTAGAGCACGGTCAGGTCGGGGATGTACTTGAAGATCACGCTGTCGATCTGCGGCTGGGTGCCGTGATAGTCCGGATTGGCCTTGAGTTGAATGTGGTCGCCAGCCACCCGCGTGCCCCACTTGAACGGCCCGGTGCCGATCGGTGCGTTGTTGAACGGTGCCGTGTTGACGTCGGCGGCGACCGAGAGAATGTGCTTGGGCACCATGAAGGTGGACGACAGGATCGAGGCGTAGGGTGCGTAGGATTTCTCCATGCGCCAGTGAATTTCGGTGGGCGAAACCACGGTGATGTCGCGCAGCAGGTCATGGCCGGCGCGGCGACCGCTGCGAAAATTCGGCGAGACGATCAGTTCCAGGGTGTACTTCACGTCTTCGGCGGTGAAGGGTCGGCCGTCGTGCCATTTGGCATCGCTGCGCAGTTTCACCTTCCACTGCAGACCGTCGGCGGAGATGCCGCCATTGGCCACGGTCGGTACTTCGGTGGCCAGGGCCGGAACGAATTCACCGCTGGGCGAGATGCCGAACAGGGGGTCGAACACGTTCCAGTGGATGCCGTCGTCCACTTCGATGTGCGGCATGTGCGGATTGAAGACGGTGGGTTCCTGGGACAGGCCGATGATCACCTGCCCGGACGGCGGGGCGGCCATGGCCGCGAAGGATTGGCTGGCCCGGCCCAGGGGCAGCAGGGTGCCTGCGGCACCGATGATGGCCATGGCCAGCGCCTGGCGGCGGGTCGGGTTCAACAGGCTGTTGCCTTTATCCGAGTCATCTCGTTGCGACATGCTGAAGCTCCCACAGTAAGGAAGAAAGGGCAGGTGGCAGGCGTTGGAAAGCGTTTTGGACGCTGGACCCGGGCTCGTTCGAACGAGCTTCTGCAGGGCTGTTGCCGAGTGATCGGGTGCTTCTAGAATCCGGAAATGGGCCGTGGGTTGGAACCATCGCTGAAGCGCGACAGGCGAAACGCTTGCGGGTCGACGATCGGGGTTTCACCGGTGACCAGATTGGCCATCAGCCTGCCTGCCGCCGGCCCGATGCCGAAGCCATGACCCGAGAATCCGGTGGCGATGAAAAACCCGGGCACACCGTCCACCGCCGAGATCACCGGCACGGCATCGGGCGTGACATCGATCATGCCGCCCCAGCGCTGGGCGATCCGCGCATTGGCGAACACCGGGAAGCCGTTGGTCAGGCTGGCGAGGGCGCGGTTGGTTTGCCGGATCGATGGCACCGGATCGAGCACGCGGCGGTATTCGAACGGGCTGGCTTCGTCCAATGCCCAGCGCTTGGGCAGCACGGCTTCCTGGAAAAAACGCTGGCCCAGGCGAAACGACAGTGATTTGTGCTCCTGCTGCAACGCAGGCCAGAACTGCCGCGCGTAGCGAAAGGAGTCGGGGACGATGTCGGCGATGTTCTCGTGGCCGGAGGCGACGGTATAGCCGCCGTCCTGGCGTTTGCGCACGGCGAAGTCCATTGCCCAGATGGCGGATTCCGGGCCGCCCTGCAGTGGCGTGGTACGGATCACCGAATTGAGCACCTTGAGCTGCGGCAAATGCACCTTCAATGGCGAGCAGAACAGGCTCGACCAGGCGCCACCGGCCAGCACCACGGACGTGCAGGCGATCGCGCCGCGCTCGGTGATGACGCCGCTGACCCGGCCTGCCGCGCGCTCGACGCCACGCACCGCGCACTCGGTGAAGATCATCGCCCCTTTGGTCCGCGCCGCTTCGGCAATCGCCGGGGCCGCCTGCTGCGGTTCGGCGCGACCGTCATCGGGGGTGTACAGCGCACCCTTGATGCGCAAACGCTCGGCGCCGGGCAGCACTGCGGACAGGTCGGTGCCCGAGAGCATCCGCCCACGCACCGGGTAATCGTCCAGATTGGCCTTCCAGCGCTCGTGCTCCGCGTAGCTTTGATCGTCCGCACAGGTGAAGAGAATGCCGGCGCGGGTGTAGCCGACGTCCTTGCCGATGCGCGCGGCGAGGTCGCCCCAGAGGTTCAGGGCATGGGCCATCAGCGGCAGTTCACGCGGGTCGCGGCGTGAGATGCGCACCCAGCCCCAGTTGCGACTGGACTGCTCGTGACCGATGCCACCTTTCTCGCACAGCGCCACCTTCAAGCCGCGTTCGGCAAGCTCCAGAGCCGTGGAGGCACCGACGATGCCACCCCCGATCACCACCACGTCGACACGCTCCGGCAGTTGTTCATCGCCCTGTACGGGTACTACGCGAGGTCCTGGCATCGCTGGCTCTTCTCCTGATGGATCATGAATGAATGGGCGCGGCGAGGGCCCGGATATTGCAGCGCATTTGCAGTGCCAGTCGGCCTGCCGGGCCATGGCTCGGCAATCGTCGCTTAACGGGAGAGGTCAGCATGCCCCACACCGACTCATCGACCCGCCGCCTGCCACGCTGCAGCACTCAAGGCACGCAGACGCTGGATCGCTCCTTCGACATTCTCCAGGCGATCGCGGCGCGCGGTGCGCAGGGCGCAACCATCGAAGCGCTCAGCGCCGACACCCAGCTCAGCCGCGCCACTCTCTACCGCCTGCTCAAGGCCATGAAATCCTACGGCTTCGTGCGCCTGCCGCGGCTGCGGGGTCCCTACTTTCTGGGTTACCAATTGCTCAGCCTCGGTGCCCAGGCCGGCAACACCGGCGGCGTGCGCGAGTTGGCCCGTCCGGCCTTGCTGCGCCTGTGCGAGACCTTTCAGGACAGCTTCTTTCTGTTCGTTCAGGACGGCTACTATGCCCTGTGCCTGGAGCTGCACGAAGGCGCCAATCCCACCCAGAGTTTTGCCGACTGCGTGGGCGCGCGCGTGCTGAGCGGCGTTGGCCAGGGCTCGCTGGCGCTGCTCAGCCACCTGCCCACTGCGGCCCGTGCGCAGATTCTGGAACACAACGCGCCGCGCCTGCTGCGCGAATACGCCATCAGCGACAGCGCCCTGCGCTCCACCTTCAAGCAGGTGCGCCAGCAAGGCTTCGCCTGCGGCCTGGCCGATCGCGTGCTGCCGCTGCACACCGGCGTGGCGGTGCCGATCCTCGACGCCAGCGCCGCCCCGGTGGGGGCGCTGAGCTGCGCCTTGCCCAGCGTGCGCATGACCCCGCTTTACCAGCAGCGGTTGGTGCAGGCCATGCGCAAGGAGGCCGATGGCATCGCGCAACGATTGGGACCCTGAATGAACGCGCCTCATCGGGCGAACCGTGCGAAACGAAACGGCGCAGGATCGACCAGGGGTTGCTCGCCGGTGATCAGGTCGGCCATCAGGTGGCCGGCGCCCGGTCCGATGCCGAAACCATGCCCGGAGAAGCCGGTGGCCAGATAGAAACCCGGCAGGCTCTGCACCTGATCCATCACCGGGACGATGTCGGGTGTGACATCGATCAGCCCCGCCCAGCGCTGCTCGATCCGGGCCTGGGCAAAGATCGGGAATTGCTCGGCGAGCATGCTCAGGGCCTTGTCGAGGTAGGCGTCCACCGGCTTGGGATCGTACAAACGCTGTGTCTCGAATGGTGAAGCCTGGGCATTGCTCCAGCGTTTGGGGGTGTTGAGTTCCTGCCAGCTCTGGCGGGTCACGCGCAGGCGGTATTCGTGGTGATGCGCCCTGACCATGGGCAGAAAGTCGGGCAGGTAGCGAAAGCTGTCCGGCACCAGCGCCGCCACGTTGGCGTTGCGCAGGGCCACGGTGTAGCCGCCGTCGGCGCGCTTTCTGAACGAGACCTTCTCGGTGGCCACGGCGCACTCCGGCCCGCCCGGCAGCGGCCCGGTGCGCATCACCGAACCGAGCACGCGCAGCTGCGGCAGGCGGATGCCCAGGTTGCCGCAGAACAGGCTCGACCAGGCGCCGGCCGCCAGCACGACGCTGGTGCATTTGATTTCGCCCAGTTCGGTGACCACCGAGCTGACCTTTCCCGCAGTGGTTTCGACACTGCGCGCGGCACAGCGCACGAACAGCCTGGCGCCGCGTGCGCGTGCCCCTTCGGCGATGGCCGCCGTGGCGATGTCCGGCTCGGCGCGGCCGTCGCTTTCGGTGAACAGCGCACCGGTCCACGAGGCCGGCACCTTGGCTTGCAGGCGCGCCTGAATCTGGACGGTGTCGAGCAGCCGCGCCTCGATGCCCAGCGGTTTGGCCTGATCCAGCCAACTGACCTTGGCCGCCAGCTCGGCTGCCGATTCGCAGGCATAGAGAATGCCGGAGCGGGTGAATCCTGTCTCGTGGCGCAGCTTGCTGGCCCAGCCGTCCCAAAGCTTCAGACTGGCGATGGCCAATGGCACTTCGGCGACGTCACGGCCCATGGTCCGCACCCAGCCCCAATTGCGCGACGACTGTTCGTGGGCGATGCCGCTCTTTTCCACCAGCACCACCGACACGCCCCGCTCGGCCAGAAAGAAGGCCGTGCACACGCCGATGATGCCGCCGCCGATGATGACCACATCGGCGCTGTCGGGCAGAGAAGTGTCGCTGTCGACGTGGGAAATGAGCGGGTACATGGGAACGCCTGCCAATGTCGGTGCCCCTACATCTACCCCTTGGAACGGCGAGCGGCAAGTCCTGGGGACGTGGCGCGCTCATGCTCTCACATGCTGAGACAAAGCCTGGGGCAATGGAAAATTATCCGAATTTTTTCAGTCATTTTTTGCAACACCTTAGCCGCCATGAGACGTGGCCTGCGGCCATTACCACCGGGCACGTTGTCGCAGGCAACGCCCGCTCAGGCGGTTGCGCTGAATCGTTTCAGATGCGATAACAAATAAGCAAACGGCGCGAAAATCTCAAATAAAGCAGATTACAGGGCCCATGCACGCCGTACGCCGGCGATCCTGCTGCGCCCTCCTACCCGCCGATTTGTGCCACCACTGCGTGGCGATTTGCTCTTCACCGAGCCTGCCTTCCAACCTCATCGAGGCCATTCATTCGGCGCGCCCAAGCGCCGTGCTGCAAAAAAGGAACGGACCATTGAGCAATCAATCCACTCCGAACACCTCCCTCTCTCGCCTGTGCGACAAGATCGGCATCCCCTACCCCATGTTCTGGGGCTTCGTCGGCCTGCTGATCTTCATGATCGGCGACGGCGTCGAACTGGGTTACCTCTCCCCGTTTCTCAGTGACCGCGGCATGCCCGAAGGCGAAATCGCCATGGTGTTCACGCTGTATGGCGTCACCGTCGGCATCTCCTCCTGGCTGGCCGGCGCACTGTCGAATATCTGGGGGCCGAAACGGGTCATGATGCTGGGCCTGTTGATCTGGAGCGTGTTCGAGGTTCTGTTCCTGATCTATGGCCTGGAAACCCTGAGCTACAAGATGATCCTGCTGACCTATGGTCTGCGCGGCTTCGGCTATCCACTGTTCGCCTACGGGTTTCTGGTGTGGATCGCCGCCGCGACACCGTCGCGCAAGATGGGTCTGGCGGTTGGCTGGTTCTGGGTGGCTTATGCGGCGGGCCTGCCAACCCTGGGTTCGCTGGTGGCGAGCGTGAGCATTCCGCTGATCGGCGCGTTGCAGACTTTCTGGCTGTCGTTCGCGCTGGTGGTCATCGGTGGTTTGATCGGCCTGATCGGCATGCGTGAAGCCCACGGCATGCGCCGCCTAGCGCCCGAAGGCGAGAAGCCGCTGGTGTCGATGGCCAAGAACGTCACCATCATGTGGTCGCACCCCAAGGTGACCCTGGCCGGTGTGGTGCGCATCATCAACACCTCGTCGATGTTCGGTTTTCTGGTGGTGCTGCCGGGGTTCTTCATGGACACGGTGGGGTTCACCCTGGAGCAATGGCTGCAACTGCTGACCATCGTCTTCGTGTTCAACATCATCGGCAACATGGGTTCCAGCGTCATCAGCACGCGGATCGGCTATCGCAATACCATCCTCTGGCTGGGTGCCATCGGTAGCACGATCACCACGCCGCTGTTCTTCTTCATGCCGCAGGCCTTTCCCGACAACTTCCTGCTGGCCTCGGTGTTCGGCGCGCTGTATGGCCTGACCCTGGCGTGCTTCGTGCCGCTGTCGGCACTGGCGCCGGCCCTAGCGCCGCACAACAAGGCCGCCGCGCTGTCGGTGCTGAGCCTGGGTGCAGGCGCGTCCACTTGGGTGGGCCCTGCGGTGGTGGCGATCTTCAATGAAAGCTTCGGCTTGGAAGGCGTTGTCTGGGCCTTTACTGGCCTGTACGCATTGAGTGCGGTATTGACGGTGTTCCTGAAGGATCCCGAGCCGGTGCACGAGCCGCTGTTCAGCAAGACCAAGCGCCGAATAAAAGTCCGTGCGCCGCGTCTGGACTATCGCTGGGCGCATGCCACCAAGGATTGATCGTCCCGATCAGGGCCGCTCGTAGACGGTCACCCGATTGCGGCCAGCGCGCTTGGAGGCATACAGCGCCTGGTCGGCCCATTCGATCAGTTGCTGGTGTTCGGTGCTGGGGTAGCCGAGGTCGGCTACGCCCAGGCTGATGGTGAAGCGGATCGGGCCGCTTTCGTGCTCGACCACTTCAGCCTCGACGGCCTGGCGCAACCGCTCGGCCAATATGGCGCCACCGGCCTTGTCGGTGTCCGGCAGCAGCACGGCGAACTCCTCGCCGCCGTAGCGTCCGGCAATGTCGGCGTCACGAACCAACCCGCGCAGCACCTGCGCCACGCGCTGGATGACCTGGTCGCCCACCTGATGGCCATAGGTGTCGTTGACCCGTTTGAAATGATCGATGTCGAACATGATCAACGAGGTGGCGTGGCCGTAACGCCCGTGCCGGACGTACTCGACCTTCAGCGCTTCTTCCCAATGGCCACGGTTGCACAGCCCGGTGAGGCGATCGGTGCTCGACAGCTTCTGCAATTGCAGGTTGGAGGCCTGCAATTGACGCCGGTTGATGGCCACGTCGGTGACATCGTAGATCACCACGCAGATGTGCTTGACCTCACCATGGGTGGAGCGCAGTGGCAGGATGGTGGTGTTCTGATACATGAACGCCTCCTGCCCGGTGATCGGCTGGTAGTTCTTGAAGCGCAGCAGGTACGGACGCTGTTCCCAGATGGTGAAGGCCGGGGTGCCGAGGGTGACCACACTGCTGACCTTCTTGCGGAACCACTCGCAATCGATCTCCGGGAACAAGCTGAAGAAGCAGTGTCCGATGGCGTCCTTGGGCTGCACGCCGGAGCGGTTTTCCATGAAGGTGTTCCAGACCTGCACTTGGTAATCGCTGTCGAGCACCACCACGCCTACGTCGATGCTCTGGGTAATCGCCAGCAGCCAGTGAAATTCGTCGAGTTCGATAGGTCGGCTCATGGTTCAGTTCATCAGGTAGTCGAGCTTGTCGCGCAGCAACGGCACCGAGTCCTCGGTGAACAGCAGCAACAGGTCGAAGTGAATGCAGTGGCCTTCCAGGGCGTAGCTGATTTCCACGGTGAGAGTCTTTTTCCAGCGGTGCTTGCCGACGGCGATCAAATCGTCGATCGCGGCATGATTGCCAAGGATGTGCGGGTGGCTCTGGGAGAACATCACGTCCAGTTGCTGGGCCAGGCCGCTGAGGCAGGCGCCGATGATGACCGATGACAGATCCAGCAGCATCTCGAGGTCGGAGTAGTCGAGCGCGCTGCGATTCATCAAGCGAGCCAGGTCGGCGATGTCGCAATCGTGGAAGATCAGCATCGCTTCGCCGGCAATGCCGCCGCCGATGAACCCCTGACAGATGGCGGTAATCGGTTGCTCACTCTGCACGTCCGCCAGCACCATGTGCAGCTCGCTGGCTTCGAGCAGGTTGACGTTGGGTACGGGCAGGTGGATGAACACGCCAAGCACTTTGGCCAGCATGGCGGCGGCCTGGCCCATGGCAACGTTGATGGCTTCGCGCAGGGCGTCGATGAAGCCGATGTGCAGCGTGCTGTCGCTGCTGCGATGCAGGGCCGGGCCGGTGTTTTTTTCCAGCAGGCCGGCCTTGAGTAGCACCCTGCGCAGTTCTTCGGGTTCGGCCGGTTTCTTGATGAAGGCCAGCGCGCCCAACTCGCGGACCCGGCGCAGGGCCTGATCCTGCACGTCACCCGAGACGACGATGACCTTGCACGGCAGGTTTTGCTCGCGCAGCGCGGCCAGGACCTGGTAGCCGTCCATGTCAGGCATGGTCAGGTCCAGCAACATCACATCGCCTTTCCCCTCGCGCACGGCCTCGAGCGCCTGGCGGCCGTTCACCGCCTGGGTCACAGTGGTGTCCCAATCCGCCGGCAGGGCGCGCAGCAGCTGCTTGCGAGCCATGTTCGAGTCGTCGCAGATCAACAGGGGAATGGGCAGCATGTCCTCTCGTTCTCTCCATGGGGCGACGCGCATGATCGCCATTGATGCACCATTGCCCACCTTACCTCTAAGGCCCTGTCCGCCGCTACCTTGCGTGCTGGCTATTTGCTTTCATTCGGCGCGAATGACGATGTGGGTTACCACGTTCAGCCAGATTCACCGCATCCACCGCCGACGCGGGGTGCCAATCGATCACGCCAAACCTCTGTAGCAGCGGCGCAAGCCGCGTCCGGACGCACCGCGGTCTGCCTGATCCACCGCGCCGACCGCCGACGCGGCTCGCGCCGCTGCTACAGGAGCCAAAACCGCTCACGGCGAGCGGTCTGCCTGATTCACCGCGCCAACCGCCGACGCGGGTCGCGCCGCTGCTACAGGGGCCACAACCGCTCGCGACGGGCTTTTGTAGCAGCGGTGCAAGCCGCGTCCGGGCACACCACGGTCTGCCTGATTCACCACATCGGCAGCCGAGGCAGCTACAGTGGGTGATTCGGGGGGCAACTTGCCCGGTATATGACCAAGTTGTATGATGTCTGTTAACAACCCGCCCACAGGACACGGAGACAACAATGCCTAACATCCTCGGTCACAACTTCATCGGCGGCAACCGCAGCGCCAGTGGCGAGCCCAAACTCAAGAGTGTCGACGCCACCACCGGCGAGGCGCTTCCTTATGCCTTCTACCAAGCCACCGATGCCGAAGTCGACGCCGCCTGCCAGGCCGCCGACAACGCTTTCCTGGAATATCGCCAGCTGAGCCCTGCTCGCCGCGCCGAATTCCTGGACGCCATCGCTGACGAACTCGATGCCCTGGGCGATGACTTCGTTGCCGTCGTCTACCAGGAAACCGCCCTGCCTGCCGGCCGCATCCAAGGCGAGCGCGGTCGCACCAGCGGCCAGATGCGCCTGTTCGCCAAGGTCCTGCGCCGCGGCGACTTCCTCGGTGCCCGCATCGACCTCGCCCTGCCGGACCGCAAACCGCTGCCGCGGGTCGACCTGCGCCAGTACCGCATCGGCGTCGGCCCAGTGGCCGTGTTTGGCGCCAGCAACTTCCCGCTCGCATTCTCCACCGCCGGTGGCGACACCGCCGCAGCCCTGGCTTCGGGCTGCCCAGTGGTGTTCAAGGCCCACAGCGGTCACATGGCGACAGCCGATCTGGTGGGCACCGCCATCATCCGCGCAGCGGAAAAAACCGGCATGCCCAAGGGCGTGTTCAACATGATCTTCGGTGCCGGCGTCGGTGAGCCGCTGGTCAAGCACCCGGCGATTCAGGCAGTCGGCTTCACCGGCTCGCTGAACGGCGGCAACGCGCTGTGCAAGATGGCCGCCGAGCGCGCCCAGCCGATCCCGGTGTTCGCTGAAATGTCCAGCATCAACCCGGTCGTGCTGCTGCCGGACGCCCTGGCCACCCGTGGCGAAACCGTGGCCAAGGAACTGGCGGCTTCCGTGGTGATGGGCGGTGGGCAGTTCTGCACCAACCCAGGCCTGGTGATCGGCGTTCGCTCGCCGGCCTTCAGTGCTTTCCTCGAGCACCTGCAAGCA
Source organism: Pseudomonas sp. PS01301 (assembly GCF_029960215.1). Taxonomy (NCBI): domain Bacteria; kingdom Pseudomonadati; phylum Pseudomonadota; class Gammaproteobacteria; order Pseudomonadales; family Pseudomonadaceae; genus Pseudomonas; species Pseudomonas sp. PS01301. The sequence goes on from NZ_JASCPM010000032.1 coordinate 37,936, forward strand.
CAAATGGCAGCCCAGGCGCCACAAACCATGCTCAACGCCGGTGGCCTGCGCAGCTACAGCAAAGGCGTGGAACACCTGCTGTCGCACCAAGGTGTCACGCACCTGGCCGGCAACCCGCAGGAAGGGCAACAGGCTCAGGCACAGCTGTTCAAGGCCGACGTGAGCCTGCTGCTCAATGGCGACGAACTGCTTCAGGAAGAAGTGTTCGGCCCGGCCACCGTGGTGATCGAAGTCGCCGACGATGCCGAGCTCAAGACTGCCCTGCAATCGCTGCGTGGACAGCTGACCGCCACGCTGATCGGCGAAACTGGTACGGACCTGGTCAAGTACCAGTGGCTGGTGCCGGTGCTGGAGCAGAAAGTCGGTCGCATCCTGGTCAACGGCTACCCGACCGGGGTGGAAGTGTCCGACGCCATGGTCCACGGCGGCCCTTACCCAGCCACCTCCGATGCCCGCGGCACGTCGGTCGGCACCCTGGCGATCGACCGCTTCCTGCGTCCGGTCTGCTACCAGAACTACCCGGACGCGCTGCTGCCCGAAGCACTGCGCAATGCCAACCCGCTGGGCCTGCAGCGCCTGGTCAATGGCGAGTGGAGTTCACAGCCGATCGCATGACGCATCGGTGGTGACAATGAACGGCGCGATCTTGATCGCGCCGTTTTTTTTGCGTCACCGTTCTCACTTTTTGTTTCAGCTCTGCCGCCCGTGGCCGATATGGGGAAATCACCGAGACCTTTTCATGGCGACCGCCATAAGCACAACTATGGTCGTCCAGGTCTGACCCTTTACTGTCAGGAGCACATTTTATGAACGGCTGGTTCGGCAATATCAGCGTTACCCGAAAACTTGCATTGGGCTTCGGCCTGGTGCTGGTATTGACCGCGCTGTTGGCGCTGACCGGATGGACCAGCTTGAGCAGCCTGATCCAGCGCAGCAACTGGATGAGCGATATTTCCGAGCTCAACAACAGCCTGACCAAGCTGCGTATCGTGCGGCTGCAATACATGCTGGCCAACGGCGACGACGCTTCGGCGCAGACCGTTCAAACCCAGCTCGACGGTTTCAAGGCTCAGCAGCAGAAGCTGATCGAAGGGTTCAAGAGCCCGGAAAACCTGCAGCGGCTCAAAGCCCAGGCGGAACAGATCGAGGCGTACCAGAAGTCGCTCAACCAGATGCGCGACGGCTACAAGACGAGCAACGTGGCGCGGCAGAACATGACTGACACGGCAGCGGCCGCCACTGCATTGGTCGCTCAGATCAACGACGCCGTACTCGCCGTGCCCGACATCGAGCTGCGCTTCGAAGAATTGCAGGCCAGCGCCCGGATTCGGGAATTGACCCAGCAGACGCGCTATGAAGTGCTTGCCTATGTCAGCAACGCCAACGAAAAATCCGAGCAGGCTGCATTCGCGCAGATGGACCGCGCCGCCGTCGAACTGCAACAACTGTCCACTCGCCTGCCTACCGAGCAGGCCCGCATGCAGCAGCTCATTGCCGCACTGGTCAATTACCGCAATGCGGTGACCAGCTTCAAAGCATCGATTGCCACCATCACTACCGCACGCGCCGAGATGACCGTCGAAGGTTCGGAAATCGTCCGCCTCAGCGATGAGCTGTACAAGATCCAGATTCAGCGCCGCGATGCCGAAAGCGCTGAAGCGCGCAGCTATCAGATCGGCGCGGCACTGCTGGCATTGATCTTCGGCATCCTTGCCGCCTGGATCATCACCCGGCAGATCACCCGCCCTCTGCAGGAGACTCTGGACGTGGTCGAGCGCATCGCCAGTGGCGACCTCAGCCACGACTTGAAGGTAACGCGCAAGGACGAACTGGGCGTGCTGCAGCAAGGCATCCAGCGCATGGGCGCAACCCTGCGCGAACTGATCGGTGGCATCCGCGACAGCGTCACCCAGATCGCCAGCGCCGCCGAAGAGCTGTCGGCCGTCACCGAGCAGACCAGTGCCGGGGTCAACAATCAGAAGGTCGAGACCGATCAGGTCGCCACCGCCATGCACGAGATGACCGCGACCGTTCAGGAAGTGGCTCGCAACGCCGAGCAGGCCTCGGTGGCTGCGACCACGGCTGACGAGGAAGCGCGCGAGGGCGACAAGGTCGTCGGCGAAGCGATTGCGCAGATCGAAAAGCTGGCCGAGGAAGTCCGCCGTTCCACCGAAGCGATGAACGCGCTGCAGAAGGAAAGCGACAAGATCGGCAGCGTCATGGACGTGATCAAGGCCGTGGCCGAACAAACCAACCTGCTGGCCCTCAACGCGGCCATCGAAGCGGCCCGCGCAGGCGAGGCCGGACGTGGTTTTGCGGTGGTGGCCGATGAAGTGCGCGGCCTGGCCCAACGCACGCAGAAATCCACCGAGGAAATCGAAGGGCTGGTGGCAGGCTTGCAGTCGGGTACCCAACAGGTCGCCGCCGTCATGCTCAGCAGCCGCGGCCTGACCGACAGCAGTGTCGAACTGACGCGTCGCGCCGGCACGTCGCTGGAAAACATCACGCGCACGGTGTCCAGCATCCAGGCCATGAACCAGCAGATCGCCGCAGCCGCCGAGCAGCAGAGCTCGGTCGCCGAGGAAATCAGCCGCAGCATCATCAACGTACGCGACGTGTCGGAACAAACCGCCTCGGCCAGCGAAGAAACCGCCGCCTCAAGCGTCGAACTGGCCCGCCTGGGCAATCAGCTGCAGATGATGGTCAGCCATTTCCGTGTTTGACCAAAACACGCCCAAACCCTGACGCGGCTCGCGCCGCTGCTACAGAAACCCCCATCCCTGTAGCAGCGGCGCAAGCCGCGTCCGGCAGCAACGCGGTCCCGACCGCTCACTCCACTTCCTTCAACACCCGCTCTTCATGAAAGAAGTCATTGGGGTCCACCCCGGCGCGGAAGAAGTACCCGTAATCCTCCAGGTAATACAACGTCTCCACCCGCTTGAAACTGTCCTCCAGATGCGCGCACCGCAGCTTCTTCGCCTGGCCGCTCAGACGGGCGTTGACCTGCGCGGCGGGCACCTGCTGTTCGACGCGGCAGTCGAACGCCTGGCGCGGCTTGCCGTACTCGCCCACCACGCTGTTGCTCATCTTGCCGTCGGTGACATAGCCCAACTGAGCGCCCACCGGCATGTTCTTCCAGTCGCCACTGAACGCAATGGCATTCAAGCCTATGTTATCCACCATCGGCGCTTCGCCGCTGTACACGGTCTGCTGGGCCAACGCGACCAGCCCGCGAAAGCTCACCGCCTGCCCCTCGAAGTTGCTGCCCTTGGTTCGCACGGCCAGCAGGCCCGACGCCTTATCCTGGCTGAACGACTTCTCCTCGGTGAACGGCGCACTCTGCCCCTTGAGATGAGCGGTGCCGGTTTCCACTGTCCGCTTCAACTGCTTTGCCGGTGCCGGCAGGTTCAACTGTTTGACAGACGACAACGCCGGCGCCTGCACCCTGGGCGTGGTCAGCACCAACGGTGCCTTGGTCCGCGGTTTGAATGCCGGCAACGCAGCCAGGCCCTCGGGTTTACCGCAGGCCGCATCGAACAGTAATCGATAGTCAGGATCGCTGCCCTTCACCGCGTAGGTCTTGGGCTCGAAGAACACCCCGCCATCGGTCACGGTGTTGTGTTCGTCCAGGTCATACCCGGCCAGCAGGCTGAAGGTCTGTTTGCCGCAGTCCAGCGCATAGCGTTCGCGCTTCTGTGCATAGGGCGCGTTGTACGGCAGGTCGTGGCCGATGCTCGGCGAATCGTAGCCGGCCCAGAACTGCAACTGACCGTCGATGGTGGACAGGCTGTTGCGATCGATCATCACATACTGCTCGTCACCCTTGCCCTTGAGCACACGCCAATCCGGCTGGGGCGTTGTGGCGCAGGCACGCTGGAAGGCGGGGCTGGCGTTGAGCACTTCTACCTGGCCGGCAGGAATCGGACGCGCCGGCGCGTATTTGCCATCGGGGCTGGCGAAATAGATGCGCTTCACGCCATCCAGATAGATCAGGCTGGCGCTGGGGCTGGAACAGGCCGCATCGACCTGCAACAGAAAGCCGAACGGGGATGTCTCGCTCTTGGGCTGCAACAGCATGAAGCTCAGGCGGTCACCGTTGCGCATCACGCTCTGCGGCACGGGCGGCTGCGACATCGCCTCCTTGAACATGTCCTTGGCCTGTTCGTTGCCCAGGCTGCCTTCGTCGGGCCCCTTGCTGGAGCAGCTGGCCAGCGTGATGAGGGCGGCGAGCAATGCAATGCGCTTCATGATGAGTCCTGGCAGTGGCAATCAGGCTTCATGGTAAGCGGCGGATCGAAAGCGGTGCAATCCATCTGCGCCCGCGTCAGCAGGCATAGATTCAGCAGGCGTAAATGGCCAGCTTGTCCTGAATGAAGTCCAGGAAGCACTGAATTCGCAACGCCAACTGCGAATTGCGGTAGTACACCGCATGGATCGGCTGTCGATAGCCGCTGTTGGCCTCGGCCAGCACCACCTGCAAACGCCCCTGGCGAATGTCTTCATGGGTCATGAAATGCGACAGGCAGACAATCCCCTGCCCCTCCAGCGCCAACTGACGCAACGTTTCGCCACTGGACGCCGCGATCCGCGGCTGGATCTGCAACCGATCGCCCTCGGCATGGCGCAACGGCCAGTGATTGAGGGTTTCGGTCTGGGTGAAGCCCAGCAGCACATGCTGGCTCAAGGCGGCGATAGTCTCGGGAACGCCATGGCGTTCGAGGTAGGCCGGGCTGGCAAGAATATTCAGCGGCGTGCAGCCCAGGGAGCGTGCATGCAAGGTCGAGTCGGCCAGCACGCCGATGCGAATGGCGACGTCGGTGCTGTGCTCGATCAGATCGATGATCAGATCGTCGCTGTTGAGCTCCAGTTGAATGTCCGGATAGCGCTCGCGAAATTCGGCCACGTACGGGACGATCGCGTGCAGCATGAACGGTGACGCGGCATTGATGCGCAAGCGCCCGGCCGGCGTCTGCTGACGCAGCGACAAACGCTCTTCCAGCTCATCCATGCGCGCCAGGATGTCCTTGGCCTGCTCGAAGAAAAACCGCCCCTCCTCGGTCAGGTCCATGCGCCGTGTGGTGCGGTTGATCAGGGTCGTGTCCAGCTTGGCTTCAAGCTTGGACAGCGTGCGGCTGACCGCCGATGGGGTTTGCCCGAACTGCTCGGCGGCTGCGGAAATGGAGCCGCTCTGGATGACGGCGACGAAGACTTGCAGCTCATCGGATCGGGATTTCAAGGCAGGCCTCATCGGGTGTACCGGGACGTGCGCAACATACACCAATCGCTACCCGGGCGAGCGTACCGTCAGCCCAGCACCTTGGCCAGATGCGCTTCATAGCGCGCGACGTCGTTGTCGATGTCGGGTCTCTTCATCACATCGACGCTGAGGAAGGTCGGCAAGGCGGTCATGTTGAGAAACTCGTTGGCCTTGTGGAACGGGAAGTACACCGCGTCCACCCCTTTGCCCTCGAAGAAATCGGCAGGATCGTCGAACGCCTGCTGCGGCGCGTTCCAGGTGGCCGAGATCATGTACTGCTTGCCCTTGAGCAAACCGCCGCTGCCATATTTCTGCGAAGCATCGGAACGCGTGCGGCCGTCGTTGGCGTAGAGGCTGCCATGGCCTTCGGTGAACACTTCGTCGATGTACTTTTTCACGGTCCACGGCGCGCCCATCCACCAGCCCGGCATCTGATAGATGATCACATCGGCCCATTGGTATTTCTGCACTTCTTCGGCGAGGTCGTAGCCGCCGTCGATGAAGGTCTGCTTCACGTCGAAGCCGGCGCGGTCCAGGTAGGCGACGGCGGCGTCATGCAGGGTCTGGTTGTAGCGACCGTCGGAGTGGGCGAACTGCTTGCCGCCGTTGAGCAGGAGAATCTTTTTCATGAAAGTGGCCTCGTTGACTGTGCGAGTAATATCGATGGGCGCAGTCTAGAGGCCTTGGTTGCGGGGAGTAAGGCAGCGATACGCAAATGTATGTTGCCTGGCAGGCACGAATGAACGTTCATTCGTGCGATTTCATTGGCGAGCCGAAATCCGCCTGTCGGTATGTCCGCGCGGATTTCAGCTCATGACCACAGCGCTTCCTACTCCTTGCTCAAGTCCACCAACGGCGTCTGCCGCACTTCGGTCTGGCGACCGTCGCGAATCGTGTCGATGGTCTTCAGCGCCTTGTCCACGGCAGGCTTGTCCGCCAGCAGGCTGTAGCTGATGCTGAACTGCTTCTGCTGCTTGGGCTCGATGGTCGGGACCAGGTTCAAAGGCCGCTGGTAACGGCGGTTATAGGAAAAGCTGGTACCCGGCTCCAGCCCCGTCACGTACCCCTGACCTTGTGTATCGGTGTTCTTCCACAACGAGAACACCGGCAACTGCTGGACATTGAACCCCACCGCCACGCCCAGGCTGCCGGCCTTGTTGTGCAGCACGGTCAGCGTGTCGCCCTTGGCGTCGCCGTAGGGCACCACGTTGTAGACGGTTTCGTCATAGTCCTTGGTCGGCGCGCGATAGGTCTGCCAATCGGCTAGGTCGCCCTTGGCCTTGTCGTTGAACGGCGACACCTGTTTGACCGCTGCGGCGAACCGCGCGCCCTCCTCCAGGAACGGCGTGCTGAAGTTGCTGTGATACAGCGCCTGGTATTCCTTGGGGTAGTCGCCGTTGTTGGTCAGGGTGTCGTTGAGCACGAAACGGGCCGCGCCGGGTTCGGTCACCAGCTCGGTCTGTACGCTGAAGTCGACCTTCTTGAAGGCCTGCTCCTTCAGCTCGCCGCGCACGTGAATCGCATAGGGCGGCGCTTCGTCGATGTGCACCGTGACCTTGCTGGCCGGAATGTTCGCAGCGCGACCATGCAGGGTCAGCAACTCGCCATTGTCCATGCCGGGGTGACCGACCCATTCGTAACCGCAGCGGGTGACCAGCTCGTTGAAGCCTTCCAGCCAACCCAGACCGCCTCGGCCGTTGAGCTCGATGAAGGCCGGATTGACCACCTCCTTCACCGGCGAATCCCAGCCCATTCGCGCATCGCCGACCTGGGCATGCAGCACGTTCATGCCACGGGTGGGGACCAGCGTCAGCTTCATGGTGCCGTTATCGATGTCGATCAGGCTCACACCTTCCTGACGGCCGCCGTGCAGGGTTCGCATGGTGATGGAAAACGGCTTGTCGACTTTGACGCCCAACTGTTCGCTGGTGATGCGCTGGTTCTGCGCAGGCTTGTCGCTGTCCAGCAGCACGAAATCCCAGGCCAGGGCGTGGGCGCTGAGGGTGAACGCGGAGATGGCACAGGCGAGGGGGAGCAGTTTCATGGGGGTGGCCCTTTATTGGAGTTATGAGGCAGCAGAGTGAAACGTTTCAGCTTTTGAGTCTAGTCTGCCCACGTTCATTTGGAAACTCACCTGTAGCAGCGGCGCGAGCCGCGTCCGCTGCTTGAAACATGTTTCCTCTACTACCTACAGGCCGCTGGTCACTCCATTGGGCGCTGGTACGCCTTGACGATCGCCGAAAAATCCAGCCCACCATCCCCGCGCAAACTCATCGCCTGATACAACTGCTGCGCCACCGCCCCCAGGATCACCGGCTGGCAGGCCTGCTTGGCCGCCTCGGTCGCCAGGCCCAGATCCTTGAGCATCAGTTCGGCTCCAAAGCCCCCGCTATACCCACGAGCAGCCGGCGCTGTCTCGCTGACGCCCGGCCACGGATTGTAGGTGTCCGAACTCCAGCATCGGCCCGTAGAGCTGTTGATGATCCCGGCCAGCACCTGGGTATCGATGCCCAGCGCATTGCCCAGGGCCATGGCCTCGGACACACCGACCATGGAAATTCCCAGCAGCAGGTTGTTGCAGATCTTGGCGATCTGCCCAGTGCCCACCTCACCACAGTGAACGATGTTGCGCCCCATCTGCGCCAGCACTGGCTGCAACTGGCCAAACAGCTCGGTCGAGGCGCCGACCATGAACGTCAGGGTGCCCGCCTGGGCGCCGCCAGTGCCACCCGATACCGGCGCATCGGCCAGGTCGACACCCTGCTTGGCCGCTGCGGCGGCAATGTCGCGCGCGGTCTGCGGATCGATGGTGCTGCAATCCACCGCCGGCGTACCGGAACGAATACCCGCCAGCACGCCCTCCTCGCCCAGGTAGACGCTGCGCACATGGGCGGCTGCCGGCAACATGGTGATCACCAGCTCGCCCTGCGCGGCGGCATCCTTCGGCGATGCGCTGATATGGCCACCCAACTGCGCCAGTTCGGCAAGCACAGCCTGGTTGAGATCGAACAGGTGCAACGTATGGCCGGCCTTGAGCAGGTTGCGCGCCATGGGCGCGCCCATGTTGCCTAGGCCAATGAAAGCGATGTTCATGGCGGTGCTCCTACTTCAGGTTGATGGTGGTGTTGACGCCATCGTTCACGCTGTCGTCATCGAACCAGCGCGCCGTGACTGTCTTGGTCTGGGTATAGAACTGCACCACCTGCTTGCCGTAGGGCCCCAGATCGCCGAGCTTGGAACCGCGCGACCCGGTGAAGCTGAACGAAGGCACCGGCACGGGAATCGGGATATTGATCCCCACCTGGCCCACATCGATCTCGCTCTGGAACTTGCGCGCCGCCGCACCGCTCTGGGTGAACAGCCCCACACCGTTGCCGAACGGATTGGCGTTGACCAGGGCGATGGCATCGTCGAGGGTGTCGACTTCCAGCGTGATCAGCACCGGCCCGAAAATCTCCTGGGTATAGATCTGCATATCCGTGGTGACACCGCTGAACAAGGTCGGCCCCACGAAGTTGCCCTGCTCGTAACCGGGCACCTGCACGCCGCGGCCGTCGAGCTCCAGCTTGGCGCCTTCCTGTACCCCGCTGTCGATCAAACCCGTGACACGCTCCAGCGCACGCCGGGAAATCACCGGACCCACGTCGGTGCCCGGCTCGCTGCCTGCGTTGACCTTGAGTTTCTGCGCCAGCGCCTTCAGGTCCGGAATCCACTCGCGGGACTTGCCCACCAGCACCGCCACCGAAGTCGCCATGCAGCGCTGCCCGGCTGCACCGAACGCAGCGCCGACCAGCGCATTGAGGGTCTGCTCGCGGTTGGCGTCCGGCAATACCACCGCATGGTTCTTGGCCCCCATCATCGACTGCACACGCTTGCCATGGCGACCAGCCAGGTCATACACATGAGTGCCGACCGCAGTCGACCCGACGAACGATACCGCTTTGATATCGGCGTGGGTGCACAGCGCATCCACCACTTCCTTGCCGCCATGAACCACGTTCAGCACGCCAGGTGGCACACCCGCCTCCAGGGCCAGCTCTACCAGCTGGATCGTGGACAGCGGATCCTGCTCGGACGGCTTGAGCACGAAGGTATTGCCGCAGACGATCGCCATCGGAAACATCCACAACGGAATCATCGCCGGAAAGTTGAACGGGGTGATCCCGGCACAGACGCCGATGGGCTGACGCAAGGTGTAGGTATCGACGCCCCCGGCCACGTTCTCGGCGAACTCGCCCATCTGCAGGCTGCCGATGGAGCAGGCGTGCTCGACCACTTCCAGGCCGCGGAAAATATCGCCTTCGGCGTCGGCAATGGTCTTGCCCTGCTCGGCACTCAAGGTCTGAGCGATCCGCTTGGAGTGTTCGCGAATCAGGGCCTGCAGCTTGAGCATGATGCGCATCCGCGCACCCAGCGGCGTCAGACGCCAGGTCTTGAACGCACGCTGCGCGGCAGCTACCGCGGCATTGACTTCATCGGTCGTGGCGAAGGGCACGCGCGCCAGCACTTGCTGGGTGGCCGGGTTGACGATGTCGCGCCATTCCTGAGTGGTCGAGGCGACCCATTGACCATCGATCAGCAGTTTCACATCGTCGAGCTTGCTGGCATTCGGTTGAACGGACACGTTCATGGATGACCTCCGCGTATTTATTGTTGTGGCGAGACGGTTCTGCGATGGAGTATAGAGGCTGCAAACATCTAACAAGAACTCACAATAAAGCCGGTCCAACATGCAAAAAGACCTTAGCAGCCTGAACTGGGACGACCTCAAGTTCTTTCTCGAAGTGGCCCGCACCCGCAAGGCCAGCATCGCAGCCAAACGCCTGGGGGTGGACTACACCACCGTGTCGCGACGCATCGGCTCGCTGGAGAACGCGCTGGGTACCCTGCTGTTCGAAAAATCACGGACCACCGGCTTCGTCCTCACCGCCGAAGGGCAGCGCCTGCTCGCGTCGGCCGAATCAATGGAAAGCACCCTGCACATGGCCTGCGAACAGGTTTCAGGCTCCGGCGTGGCACTGTCCGGACACATTCGCATGGGTTGCACCGAAGGCTTCGGCAGCTTCTTCATCACCCCGCAACTGAGCCACTTCGTCGACACCTACCCGGCCATCTCGGTCGACATCCTGCCGCTGCCACACTTCATCAGCCTCTCCAAGCGCGAAGCCGATATCGTCATCGCGCTCGAACGCCCCGAACACGGGCCCTACGTCTGCTGCAAGCTCTGCGATTACCGACTGAAACTGTATGCCACACGCACCTACCTGGATCGCCACCCGCCCATCGACAGCAGCGCTCAGCTCAGCGGCCACCGCTTCATCAGCTACGTCGACGACCTGGCATTCAGCTCCGAGCTGCTCTACCTGAGCAAACTGCTGCCCAACGTCAACGCCGGACTGCGCAGCACCAGCGTGATCGCCCAGTACACTGCGGCGCTCCAAGGCCACGGGCTGGTCATCCTGCCCTGCTTCCTGGCTGCCCAGGACGAACGCCTGGTGGAGGTCCTGCCCGAGGAAATCGATATCACCCGGCAGTTCTGGATGTACTGCCGCGAGGATCTGCGCAAGCTGAAACGCATTACCCTGTTGTGGGATTACATCCGCAACGTTACCGACCGCAACGCACCGCTATTGATGGGCACCCCCGCCCCCCTGTAGCAGCAGCGCCAGCCGCGTCCCGCTCCACTCAGACGTTAGACTGCCACCCAAGCATCAACCCACTGAGCCTCTTCACCCTGCGCCGCACCGCTTCCTCGAACACGCCCTTGCGGCTTTCGACCAGGGTGAACCAGTGTTTGGCACGCGTGATTCCGGTGTAGATCAACTCTTTGGTCAACACCGGATTCAACGCGTCCGGCAGGATCAGCGCCGTGTGCGCGAATTCGGAACCCTGGGATTTGTGCACCGTCATCGCGTACACCGTCTCCACGTCATTCAACCGACTGGGCAGCACGAAACGAATGCCGCCCTGCCCGTCGTTGCGCGGGAAGGCCACGCGCAAGACCTTTCGCTCGCGCCCGCCACCCTCGGGCAGCATAAGGGCGATGCCGATATCACCGTTCATCAAACCCAGGCCATAGTCGTTGCGGGTCATCAATACCGGACGGCCTTCGTACCAGGGTTGGCTTCCGTCGATCAGGCGCGCCTGAGTCAAAGCCTGGGTGGCGCGTGCGTTCAGGCTTTCGACCCCCCAAGGCCCTTTGCGCACGGCGCACAGCAGCTGAAACTCGTCGAAAGCATTCAGCAACCCACGGGCCCAGGTTGCCCAGGCTTCATCTCCAAGTGGCGTTTCAGCCGGCGGTCGAGCCATGTCCATCTGCTCAAGATAGCGGCGGTAGCCTTGCGGTCCATCGCTGCTGCGACCATGCCCGTCCAGCAGCAGACGCAACAGCGCTGCATCGTCTTCACCCTTGAGCGGCAGCCAATGCACATCCTGGTACCGGCCTTCCTGGAGCAAGGCACGCGCACCTTCGGCGTCCTGCAGGTTGACCCGGGCGGCCAACTGTCCGATGCCACTGTCCTCGCCGAACCGACGCGAGTGCCGCAACATGACCACCTGTTGTGCCAAAGCGTGATCACGCTCGTTACCTTCGAGCAAACCACTGTGCGCCAGATCCTCGCCGCTCACCTGCTCCAGCCAGGCTCGCGTCGCCGGGCTGTAATAGCCGGCCTCGGCCTGACTGCATAGATCGCCTAGCACGGCCCCCGCCTCGACCGACGCCAACTGATCCTTGTCGCCCAGCAGCACCAGCCGCGCATGGGCCGGCAGCGCATCGAGCAGGTTGGCCATCATCTCGAGGTCGATCATCGAGGCCTCGTCGACCACCAACACGTCCAAGGGCAAAGGGTTGGCCGCATCGTGACGAAAATGCCGCGTACCCGGACGGCTTCCCAGCAGCCGGTGAACGGTGGTTACCTCGGTGGGAATGCGTGCCTTGATCGCCGCGTCCACTTCCAGGCTCTGGACCTGCAGGCTGATCGATTCCGTCAGCCGAGCCGCCGCCTTGCCGGTCGGTGCCGCCAGACGAATGCGCAGCGGTTTGTCTTGGGCAACGGCAGGCCCCTGCAATAGCGCCAGCAGGCGTACCACCGTGGTAGTCTTGCCGGTCCCCGGGCCGCCGGTAACGATACTGAAGGCGCCGCGGGCCGCCAGCGCGCAGGCCAGTTTCTGCCAATCGATCCGCGCCCCATCGGCGGTGCCGAACAATTGCGTCAAACGCTGGGCAAGATCCTCCGGTATCGGCTCATGCGCCCCCAGACGCTGGCGCAACGCATCACCGATGCGCCGCTCGTAAGTCCAGTACCGACGCAGGTACAGACGTTGACTCGAAAGCACCAAGGGCGAGCTGCCTGAAGTGTCGTCCCCATTGCCCACCAATGGGCTATTCGCCAGACTGCTCAACCAGGCGTCGGCACTCAGGCCCTCCAGCAACTGCGATGGCAGCAGGGCCACGCCTCCCTGCAGGTCGCCTTCGGGCGGCAGCGACAAGGCGAAATCCGGCGCCTGCAGCGTTGCTGCCAAGTCCAGGCAAACGTGTCCATGCCCAAGCTGGTGACTGGCCAAGGCAGCAGCCAGCAACACCAGGGGATCTCCCTGCGGATCAAGGTCAGCCAGAAACGCCACGAAGGCCTTGTCCAGCGCGCGCAGCCAGCCGCGCTCCACCCAGCGTTCGAGCAGCGCCAACAGGTCAGCCGTATGTGTGCGGGGCTGCAATCGAGCAAGGCTGTGTGCGTCCAGAGGCGTCGGCAACAGGTCGGCAAACGAGCGGGTCATGGTGTACTTTCCTCGAACAGGTCGGCCTGGACATCGCGGCGTCCGCCTTTGAACAATGCATCGAGCTCCTCGATGAGCTCACGTGGCGGACGCGTGAAGTACACCCCTTGACTGGGCGCCCCCAGGCCGCGCAGAAACACGAATACCGCACCTCCGACATGCTGGTCGTAGTCGTACTCCGGTAGCCGGGCTTTCAACTGTCGGTGCAAGGCGAGCAGGTACAGCACGTATTGCAGGTCGTAGCGGTTGGCCAGAATGGATTCGGTCATCGCCTCCTGGGTATAGGCATCATCATCCGGGCCCAGCCAGTTGGATTTGTAGTCGGCAACGTAATACTGGCCCTGATGCTCGAAGCACAGGTCGATGAAGCCCTTGAACATGCCATTGAGCATCGCCCCTTCGGCTGGCAGCCGAAGCACGCCTGGGTGAGTGTACTGGCGCACCAGAGTATCGAGGCGGGTCACGTCGACCTTGTGGCTGGCGAACCAGAACTCCATTTCGATCTGGTATTGATCGAGCTCAGCCATGCGTACCGGCGCGCGCTCGGATCCGAGGCGCAATGGCTCGTCGATGAAACGTCGCAGCCATTCGTCGAGGGTCGGGATCCAGCCAGTCCAGCCGCGCCGACTGCAACGGCGCGCGACGTTGTCGGCCAAACGTTCAGGCGTCGCCGCAACACTGGCGAACCCTTCGCGTCCCGCCCACTCCAGCAAACCGTGCAGAAAGGTCCCTGGACCCGGACCACGGGGGAAACGATGAATATCGCCGCTGGTGGCCGGCACTTCGCGCGGTACCTGGACGTCCAGGCGCTCATCGTCCATGAGCTTCTGCTCAAGCGCGCTGTCGGGCGCCTGATCGACATCCGCGCTCAAGGTGTCGCTGATGCGCAACGCACTGTAGGAGGCTATCCACCAGTTTTCCCGCGCACTGCGCTTGGGTAGACGCAACTTGAGCAGCGCGGCATCGCTGCGCAACGGTACGTAGCGGGTCTCGTCCGCTTCCGGTACCGGCAGGCTCACGATGTCCGGGCATCCCGCACTCGCAGCCTGCAACCAGCTCGCAAGCTGGCTCGCATCGACCAGAGGCTGCCCGCCGCCCAACAGGTAACCAATGGCCGAGCGATGAAACACCGACTCCTTGGTTGTGCCGCGCTTGAGGTCCGCGATGCCGAGCCAACAGCTGTGTTGAGCCCGGGTCAAGGCCACGTAGAGCAGACGCAGATCCTCGGCCAGACGCTCGTCGTCGGCCAGCGCCACCTGTTCAGGCGTAGGGCTCAGCGTCAGTTGCGCCCGGTGTGACGCATCGTGATAGATCAACGGCAAGCGCTTGCCATCCACCGGCTTGCAGCTGCAGATGAAGGGCAGGAAAACCAGCGCGTACTCCAGCCCCTTGGACTTGTGAATGGTCACCACCTTCACCAACTGCTCGTCGCTTTCCAGGCGCAGGATGTGCTCCTCGGCCGCGCTGCCGGACAGCGCCAGCTGTTCGCTCAGATGACGGATCAACGCTTGCTCGCCGTCCAGTTCGCTGGATGCCTGCTGCAACAGTTCGCACAGGTGCAGCAGGTTGGTCAGGATACGCTCGCCATCGTCGCGACCGATCAACGCCAACGGCAGGTCGAAGTCGTGCAGCAACCTGCGCAGCATCGGCAGCACACCCTGGCTGCGCCAGATGGTTCGATAGCTGCGAAACTGCATGACTCGCGCTTCCCATTCCAGCTCGCTGAGATTCAACTGCTCCAGTTCATGCAGCGAACGGTTCAGCGTCATGCTCGCCAAGGCAGCGCGCAATTGCCGCTCCGAATCGGGCTCGGCGCACGCCTTCAGCCAGGCCAGCAGATCGTGGGCCTCCTGTGCAGCGAACACCGAGTCCTTGTCCGACAGGTACACGCTGCGTACCCCGCGCTCGGTCAACTCGGCGCGCACGGCCTGAGCTTCCTTGCCATCGCGTACCAAAATGGCGATGTCGGCCGGCAGGATACCTCTGGCTTTGCGCCCCTCCACTTGAAAGCCACCTTGCCCGGCTTGGCCAGCGTTCAACAGGCGCACGATTTCGGCCGCGCAGGCAGCTGCCAGGGCCTTGCGATAGACAACACCCGAAACAGGCTGATCACTGGGCAATTGCCAGAAGGTCAGCGCCGGTACGGCCTGCTCCTCGACGATCAACGATTCCTTGCGCCCCTGGGCCCGCACATTGATGAACGGCACCGGATTGTCTTCACCCTGCCGGAACAGGAACGCACCTCGCCCCTGCGCACGCTGCTCGGCCTGCATGAACACATGGTTGACCGCCCCGACCATGGCCTGGGTTGACCGGAAATTGGTACCCAATGTATGCAGCCGGCCCTCGGTCGCACGACGTGCCTGCAGGTAGGTGTGTATATCGGCACCGCGAAAGGCGTAGATCGCCTGCTTCGGATCGCCGATCAGGAATAGACCGGTCTCCTGTTCGTTCTCCTCGATGTGATAGATACGCTCGAAAATGCGGTACTGAACCGGATCGGTGTCCTGAAACTCATCGATCAGGGCCACCGGGAACTGTTCGCGAATCAACTGGGCCAACTGCTCACCACCGGCGCCCTGAAGCGCACGGTCGAGCCGGACCAGCATATCGTCGAAGCCCATTTCCGCACGCCGGCGCTTCTCTTCCTCGAAGCGTTCGCCGATCCACTGGGCAGCATGCCTGAGCACCGCGCTTTCAGGTGTCGGCAGCGCCGCCAGCGCTGCGGGCAGCATAACCATCGTCTGCAATCCAGGATGATCAGGGGCCTCTCCCTTCCAGGCTTCGGCCATGCCTTCGGGGGTCAGGCGGGTAAAGCCGGTGCCGATATCCAGCTCGTGCTGATCCGGGTCGGTCGCCCAGGCCGTGATCTTCTCGAACCAGGGTTCGAAATAGCGGGCCTGCATCTTGCGACCGTCGACCGCCTTCGCCGCCACGGCCTGCAGGCAGATTTCACGCAACTCGATGGCCCACTGCGGCCAGGGTTTCTTGAGCTCGATCAAGGCCTGCTCGCGCTCGGCCAGAGCACGCTCGATCAGCTCTCCAGGTTCATCGCCCGAAGCGCCCTCGTGCGCATGGGCAAACAGCCCACGTACTCTGGCGAGCAACGCTGCGGGCCCGCCCAGATGAGCTCTTACCCAATCCAGGGCAGCGCCTTGCATCGGGTAGTAATAGCGCCGCCAATAGTCGCGCACGACTTCGCCCAGCAGGTCGCTGTGATCGGTCTCCAGGCTTTGGGTGAACAAACTGCCGCTGTCGAACGCATGCTCGCGCAGCATGCGCTGGCACCAGCTATGAATGGTGGAAACAGCCGCCTCGTCCATCCATTGCGCAGCAATATCCAGTCGGGCTGCGCTGGCCGCCCACTGGGTGGTGTCGAATTCGTCGCGCAACTGCGCGATCAATGCATCCGGTGCCGCGATCTCGTCTCGAAAAAAACGAGCCGCTTCGGCCAGCCGTATGCGGATCCGCTCGCGCAGCTCCTTGGTCGCCGCATCGGTGAAGGTCACGACCAAGATCTGCGGAGGCAGCAGTTCGCGACCGAATCCGTTGATGTCCGCACTGTGGCCCAGGATCAAACGCAGATAGAGTGCGGAAATGGTGAATGTCTTGCCGGTGCCCGCGCTGGCTTCGATCAACTGACTGCCACGCAGGGGGAAGGCCAACGCCAATGGACGTTCAAGAGAGGTCATGATCGGGCCTCCTGCTCATCGACCGAGCGCCAGGGCGCTTCCAGCATGGGTTGGTAAAGCGTCTGAGCCCAACCCTCGAATTCTTCACTGTCGACCAGTGCATCGAAATCAGCGAACTGACGCATCAACGCCACCGCCTCCCGGCGCTCGCCATTGCTGGTCACGCCATCCCCCTCATAGGCTTTTCGTGCTGCCGCCAAGGCTTTCTCCTCATCAGTCTGCGAAAGCCAGGCCACGGCTGTCTTCACCGCTACCGGCAGAGGACGGGTCATGCCCGTCTGCCAGGCCAGCAAGAGATCGCTCAGCGCCGTTTGAGCCTGGTCCAGAGGCAATGGATCGAGCAACAAGGTATCGTCGCTGGCCACTACCGCCGTTGTCAGGGGCAGCCCCACGGCGCACGAGGCGAGATGCAAGACCCACGGACGTATCAGACGATGCCATTTGCGCGAGCGCACGCCGCCGATGGCATTGGCGATCGTCGAAACGCTGAGGCAGTTGCCATCCTCGCGCTGGTACACGCCCGCCAGCCACCCCTCCAGCACGATGCCCTGTGCTTGGAAAGTGATCGGTAAAGCGCTGTCCAGCCGGGAAGGCCAGAGCACGAGCAACTGGCGATAGCGCTCGAGCAGATCGGGCAATGGTTCGATCAATTCTTCCCGCAGTCGCGTACCGAACTCTGCCATTGGCAAAAGACCGCTGCCCTGCAACTTGCGAGCGTGGTTCTCCAGCGTGTCGGTGATTTCACCGGCACTGGCCATGCCCGCACTGAGCAGGCTGTCACTGAGCGTGTAACGCTCCAGCGCATCGAGCACGAAGGGCTCGATATCGGACACCGGCTTCTCGGCCGACTCGAAGAAGACCTTGAGCCGCTGGCTGAAAAAGTGCCTGACCGGATTGCGCAGAAAATCCTGCAGCTGAGCCACGCTCAATGGCTCCTCCTGACGATGAGCAGGCAGCGTTGCCTGTGTATCTGCCACCGCCACCCCTGCGTGCAAGTGCTGCCACTCGCTGGCAAAACTGAAGAGCGCAGGATTTCCCTGGTGAAAGTACCGAGCACTGAAAGGCTGAAGCGGATGCTCCAGCGTGAGCGCGTGCAAGAGCTTCTGTCCGCGAGCGGAACTGTCCAGTGCCTCATCGCCTGACAGCCGCCAGCCACTGGCCAGGTGATCGCGCAACTGCCCAATCAGCACCGACGGTGGACGTTCGCTGTTGTCCCTGATGCTGCGCCCCACCCAGCTCATGTAGAGTTGCTCACGCGCCGAGAGCAGCGCTTCCAGCAGCAGGTAGCGGTCGTCCTCGCGACGGGAACGGTCGCCTGGGCGGTAATCACTGCCCATCAAGTCGAAGTCCAGCGGTGGCTGCGCCCGCGGGTAGTCGCCATCGTTCATGCCCAACAGGCAGACGATCTTGAACGGAATGGCGCGCATCGGCATCAAGGTGCAGAAGTTGACGGAGCCTGCCAGAAAGCGCTGGCTCAAGCGCCCCTGATCCAGCCCCGCGAGCCAGGCTTCACGCACCACCGTCAGCGGCAATTGCTCGACCAGTCCCACCGCTTCGCAGGTTTCCAGCCACTCTTCACGCAGTTCTTCAAGCTGATTGAGCAGGTATTCGTCATGCTCCGTGTCGGCAGTGAAGAACAGCTGCAGCAACTGATGCAGTCTGATACCCCACTGCGCAGGGGTGGCCGGACGATCAAGTTGCTGGCAGGCCACTTCCAGCGCATCCAAAAGCGCTGCAAGCGGCCCGATAAGCGCTGCATCCAGGCCACCGATTTCGTCGTAGGGCTCGATGTCACTGCACCCTATTCCGGTTCCCACGGCATAACCAAGCAACATTCGTCGCAGCCCAAAGCGCCAGGTGTTCTGCTCCAGTTCGATCGGCAGTCCCATCTGCGTGCGTTGGCGTGCATCGAGACCCCAGCGAATACCCGCCCCTTCGATCCAGCGACGCAGCGTCGGCAGATCCCGCTCCAGAATTGCAAATCGACTGCGCAGGGCAGGCACGTCGAGCAGATCAAGAATCTCGCTCACGGGGAAGCGACTGTCCGGCAGCTTGAGCAGGTGCTCGACCGCTATGAGCAAAGGGTCACGCCCGCGTTGCCCTTGATCGGTCAGCGTGAAGGGGATGAATCTGCGGTCATCCCGGTCCAGCTGGCCAAACACCGCCCGAATATGGGGGGCGTAGCTGTCGATGTCGGGCACCATGACGATCACATCACGTGGACGCAGCGCGGCATCGGCACTGAAGCGTGCCAACAGCTGATCGTGCAGAATCTCCACCTCGCGCTGCGCACTGTGGGCAACGTGGAAGCGAATGCTCTTGTCGGTCTTGATATCGACGCTGGGCCAGATCGACTGTGTTTCGCCCAGGGGGCGCAGCTCGAGGATGTCGTCCTGCAACTGACCCAACAGGTGTCGCGGCTCGCCTTCGCTGAAAAGGTCGATACGACCGTCGCCAAATGCAGCCTGATAGCTGGCGGGGTCGTCATAGCTGTCGAGCAGATTGATGTAGTCACGCCCTTGCTTGCCCCAGGCGGCGAGCAGGGGATGGGCGTGCTGATGCAGGTTGTCTGAATCCAATACGACCGGCATGCCCTGCTTGCGAGCCTGTCGCTTGTATTGATGACGCAGCAGGTCCTTGTCCGCCACGATATCGGCCCAATGGTGCCGACAGGGGTTGTGCACACACAACAGCACCTGACTGAAGCGACCCAGCGCCGCCAAGGCTTCCAGGCCTTGGGCTGGTAACGAAGAGATACCGAACACGATCACACGCGATGGCAATGTCGAAGGCGCTTCATCCAGCGCCGCGGCAGCCTCCATGAAGCGTTGATGCACCCCCGCCCGGCTTTGTGCCATGCCTTCGGACCCTACATCCTCCAGCAACGCCCTCCACAACTCCGCTTGCCAGCAATTGCCTGCCGGCAAGGGCTTGCTCAAACCTCGCCCATTGCGCAGTTGATGCTTGCCTACCGCCCAGTCCTGAAGCCAATCCGCGCGATAGACCTGGTACTGATCGAACAAGTCTGCCAGGCGCTCTGACAACTGGTAGCGCTTGCGCAGGTCGCTATCGTCGAGCAGGAAGCGCTGGAGAGGTTCGAAATGGGGCCGGTCGATCAGTTGCGGTAACAGACGCATCAAACGCCAGGTAAGCGGTGCCTTGTCGAGCAGCGAGGAAGAAGGAATCTGGTCATGCCCCAGTACGCTTCGATACAGCTGCCACATGAAACTGCCAGGCAACTGCACATCCACCGCCGCCGAGATTCCTACCCCTCCTTCCTCATCCGTGCTTTCGTCCGCGGCGAGCGCAAGCTTAAGCCATTGAGCGATGCCATTGCTCTGCACCAGGATGATTTCGTTTTCCAGTGGACGCAGCGGGTACAAGCGCATCCAGCTCACGACAAGACTGCGCAGTTCGTCCAGGCGATTGCCATGTACAACCATAAAACCGGGGGTAAGAGGCGACATGGCCGACATGTGCGAAGTCCTTGAGGTAAGCGTGAATCAAGGATCAACCATATCAGATGTAGCTTTCTCAGTTGAGCCAGCCGGTTCTGCTCAACGTGTAAGAGACAACTGAATGTCGACTTGATAAGTAGGAGAGGTCTTACAGCGAAGCGCTAGAGAAAAAGCCGTACAAAGACAAAACCCCTACCTGCTTGCGCAGATAGGGGTTTCGGAATTGAATCTTGACGATGACCTACTCTCACATGGGGAAACCCCACACTACCATCGGCGATGCATCGTTTCACTGCTGAGTTCGGGATGGGATCAGGTGGTTCCAATGCT